>CAXHHS010000097.1:0-12961 GCA_964015645.1 uncultured bacterium | reverse complement strand
ACAGTCTCCAGCGTATCCAGTGCATCCTGGTCGTCGCCGAGAACCACTACGCATAAGGCGGCAAACTCCGGCGGGAGCATATTTCGTAAAACGGTTAAAGCGCGTGCAGCCTGGGAGGTAACCAAAACGCGTTTTCCGGTCGCCAATAAATGGCAAATTAAGTTTGCGATGGTTTGAGATTTGCCGGTTCCCGGCGGCCCCTGTACGATAACGCCCTGCCGCCGGTTAAATTGTTTGATAATTTCTTCCTGGGTTTCATTTGCCGGCAGGGGGAAATAAATCTCTTCGGTTTCGCTCGATTTTTTATCAGAAGCATCAGCAGAGGCATCTTCCGAATCCGTTTGATCTTGCGAATCCACAATCGTTACCAACGACTCAATTCCCGGTGGTACGGATTGCCCTTTTTTAAGCTGTTCAATTATATCAGCAAAATTCCGCAGCAGGCTTTGATCGGTTCGTTTTCGCAAAATAATCGCCGGCGAAAAGGTGACTTTCGGCGTGTAGGGAGAATCGCTATCAATTTTCAACTTATCTTCAAAACTGCCGGCAGTGGATATGGAGTGTACCCATTCTTTTAGAGTATTTTTGATTTCATCGAGGTTGCCAATATTATCATCGATACGATCGAGCAAATCTTCCAGGCGATTTTGGTCTTCGGGAGAAGGCCGTTCGTTTGGAGCCAGCATATCCTGTTCGAAGGAAAAGTTCGCTCCCTCCGCCGCCGGGCCAATGGTGATTTGCGACTTACCGGCATCAAAAGTGATATTCGTTTGAGCCGTAATGAGATGGCGTTTAATAACTTGGCCGCCCGGCGTTTTCCATTGTAGACAACCGAGACCTAAAACGACTTCATACGCTTCGCCCAGTTTATGTTGTTTTTGGTAAATTGAGAATAATTCCGAGTAGATTTTTTGAAGCGGTTTTTTTTGGCGATTTTCCGTTGCCCAGGGCCACCAAAATTTTTCGACATATTGCTCCCAAAGCGGCGCAACAATCGGGCGAACATCTTTTAACTCCAAAAACTTGGGCAAGGATTGGCGGTTGGAATCGTTGTGTAGTGGATTGGGAATTCGCTCTAACAACTCCGGCACATCTTGATTAAAATCATTGAGTTGTTTGGGGTTCAACCAGGGCGCTAATTGGCCGGTTGGCGGCGGTGGCGGCTCAACCTTCGGTTTGCCAATTTGTAACCAAATATCCGAAGCTGCTAATTTTAAACCGGGAAAACCAAAGATAGATTTACAATCTTTGGTTTCAGGAATACCGGAAAACCAGATGGCCTTTTCGTATTGGCCGATATTACGTACCGGTTTGTTGCGAAGCTGCATCAATTCATGTAAAAATGAAAATAAACGAATTGCGCGGTTTGAAATAAGTTCGGTAGAATTCTGTTGTATCCCGTTGTTTTCAGCCACTTTCGTAGATCCCAGGATTGTTTGATTTTCATAACCTGTTGAAGCCGCACTAAACACATTTGGTAAGCAGGCAATATAAAGCCGGCAAATTTATGCGTTGCCTGCTGCCTACTTATTGCAATAGCGCCTTCTTTCGAGCGTAATAAACGATAATTGGCCAAAGCTTTGACCAACGAAATCACAAATAAAAAATCAGGATTGTAATTCGGAGGAATCGACAACGGAAGGTTTGATCGATGAAACTTTCAGGATCGCCAGGAACAAAATAAAAACGCCGCTCCATTGAATGATGCTAAGAATGTTACCTCTCAGGATATATTCTAAAATAACGGCAGTTAGCGGAAAAGCCAGCTCGCAAATAGTAGCGATTGAGGCGGTAATTCGTTTCAATCCGAAATAATATAAAAAAATTCCCGGGCCGCCGGTAAAGAGCGCAATTAGCAAAAAAATGCCCCAATTGGCCTGCGTCACATCAGTGATATTTGAGGCGTTCCCGGTCGCAAAAATGAGCACCAACATTACGGTTGTCGTCATCAGAAACCGAAGATAGGTTCCGGTTTCAAAATCGACATTTTTTAATGCGCGTTTGCTAAATACCGTAGAAGATCCGAACCCGATTACCGCCAGCATCGCATACAAGGCTGCATAAGTCGTTTTATCACCGGTATCAAAATTGGGAAGGCTTGCTCCGAAGGTCATAAAATAGGCCCCGGCTATCGCTAATGCAGACCAGAAGTAAAACGCAGGCGCAGGTCTTTCCTTCAGCAGCAGCGACGCTAAAATGATTGCAAAAACCGGCTGTAGTTTTTGGATTAGCACCACAATCGATAAATTGACAAAATTGACAAAAAACAACGCTTTGGTTATAGAGACGGTTCCGATAACACCACCGAATATTGCCACGCCTAAAAAAGCCATCCAATCTTTAAATTCCAGCGTTTTTAACAGGGGAAATCGTTTGATAAAGAAGGGGGTAAGAATTGCGGTTACGATAATGCTTTCCAAAAATACAACCAGGAACACCGGCAAATTATAGAGAGAGGGCCGCAGGACAATGCCATCAAATCCCCAAAGGCTGGCGGCAATAATTACAAAAAGCGGCGCTAATCGATTCATGTATATCTTGATCCGGTATTATGTTTAACGGCCCAAGATAATACAAGCGTTACAAATATTGAACAAGGAAAATTTATCAAGTTTTACAGGTTTTTAGAAATCGGGGGTTGCAACGCCGCTGGTTTTTAGTAAAACCTTGGTGGTTGGAAATTCTTCTACCCAATTATTCCAGCGCGTAAAAACGGAAGGGAGTTCTTCCATCCTCCGGTCGGCATAAAAACCGCTGATGCAGGTCATAGCGTCATCTCCCGGCAAGTGATACCACAAACTTTCCGTTTCATAGTCGAATAAAACAAAGGTAAAATCATACGTCCAGCCACTGGCGCTAAATGTTAACACTCTTCCATCAATTTCCCGGCTGTACACGGCAGCCAATTGTACCAACGGTCAGTAACCGACCGTTACCGGCGTACCTCCAAACCAATCGTTAGCGACTTCAAAACTAGACATAATAAACGTGGGGTAAGCACGAATGTCGTTTCCCATTTTAAATCCCAGGGTTAAAAATTCTAATGAAGTATTGGGATAATCGGGGGAACCTTCTTCCGCGAATTTCGGATTGATGATCGGGAGGATGGCGTAGGGGCCGAGACCAAATTGGAATTTTTCCGGCTTAAGGCCATACTTCAAACAAGCGTGGGTTACATCCCATCTTTTTCCGGTGCCGTCTTTTATAATAATTCGCCCTGTGCCATTATCATTCGTTTCTGTCTCTATTTCTTGTTGGGAAAAATTCGGTGGTGTGGATTTAGAGCAATTGAGAATAAATAGAAAAGCCATGATAATTATCAAAAATTGTAACAATTTGTATCCCATAATCTACCTCCTTAAAAAATAGGATATTTTTTTCCGCTCTTTCAAAATTGTAAACGAATATGTCGAGATTTTGTGTATGGATCATTACAAAACACCTTTTTAAAATTTGCTGAAAAACGAGTGATAAATATGTGAAGTCTTTTTTTAATATGAGGCTTTGGGCTTTTGAAAAAAAGATTTATTGACTTGAAAAAATGAATTATTAAGGTAATTTGACAAAAATTAAACAAAGGGCCGTACGATAATGTGGAAATATATTCTATTTCTTGGCATAATAGGCGCGGGTTTTATTCGTTGTGTCGGAACCGATTTCATCCAGGATCCAGTAATAACAGTAGAACCTCGTATTGAAATAAGCCCCAACGAGTTTGCAACACAGGTGGGTGAAGATGTACAGTACACCGCAACCTATTTCGATGAAACCGGTGATAGCGTTAGCGGAACTGTTTTTGTATGGCAAAGTTCCGATCCCAATATTGCCTCCATAGATGCAAACGGCAATGCGATGAGCCTGCAAGTGGGGCAGACAAGAATTTTTGCCGAAGCGCAAGGCATCTCCAGCGATTCTGCCCTGTTGACAATCGTAAATAATATCGACCAGGTGGCAAGGGTTGTCGTTACTCCCGGGAACGCTCAATTAAATCCCGGAGAAACAATTCAACTTTCCGCAGTAAGCAATAATATAAATGGAGACCCATTATCCGGAAGGATTTTTACCTGGCTTAGTTCGAATGTTTCGATTGTTGATATAAATAGCGCTGGCCTGGCAACGGCACTAATGCCCGGGATTGCAGAAATTACAGCAACAACCGAAGGCATAAACAGCAGCCCGGTAACAATAGAAGTATTTAGCCAAAGTCGAAGCGGTACATTCATGGGAAGCGGCCCGTATGATGTCAACGGCACTGTCACGATTAATCAGGATACCGATGATAGCCTGGTACTGGAATTCGGAGAGGATTTTTCCGCATCGAGCGGCCCGGGGCTTGGTGTTTATCTTTCTACTACCAATGTTGTTAACTCCGGTAGCTTAGACCTTGGCCGCCTTCAAAGTAACTCGGGTGCTCAAACCTATAATATTCCAGGTGGCGTAAAAATTAATACATACGATTGGGTAATTATTCATTGTGTGCCGTTTAATGTTAGATTCGGCAGCGCTTCATTACGATGATACTAAGGTTACACGGAATTTTAACGTAGGAAGAATAAATTTAACAAGGAATAGAAAATGAGATTATTTCAGAATAAAAGCGAGAGATACCCATCCTTTTATTTGATGTTTATAGTAATTTTTTTATTGTTAGTACAAAATGCCTTTGCCGGAGGCTGGACTCAAAAGCAGGGTAAGGGATTTTACAAAATTGGCACGCGCCTTATTAATACCGATCAATTCTACGATTCGGATGGAACCCTGACAGACATTGCTACTTTTGGTGAATATACTGTCAATTTTTATGGGGAATACGGTATTACAAATAGAATCACAGCTGTTCTAAACGCGCCGTTTAAGCGAATTACCTTGAATAAACAAATCGGGGAAACCAGCGGGTTTGTATTTTTTGGTGGTGATTCCAAGAATGGAATTTCGGACATTGATGCCGGCGTAAGATTCGGATTACGACAGGGCGGGCAGACCGTTTTAAGTGCCGATGTTATGTTTGGTATACCGGTTGGCGATGATGCCCAACCAAACGGCCTCCTTACCGGTTGCGGTGAGTTTAGCCAAAAACTGATGTTGCAGCTTGGCCATTCCGTTTATTCCATGCCGCTTTATTTCAATACCTCGGCAGGTGTTAAGAATCGATCCGGTGGATTTTCGGATGAGTTTCATTATACGGCGGAAATCGGTTACTCGCTCTCAAGTCATTTTTTGCTTATTCTTCGCGCCAATGGTCTTGAACCCTTCCGAAATGGTGATGATAATACTACAGGCGGCATGGGCGGCCTTTGCTTAAATAACCAACGCTATCTATTATACGGCCCGGAATTGATATTCAACTTTAATGATTCTTTCGGGATTTCAGCAGGGTTTGAGAGTGCGACCCGGGCACAAAACACATTGTCCGGCGCGTTGTTTACGTTTGGAGTGTTTTTGAAGTAGAAGCTGTTTTATCTGAGCATAACCATTTTTTTTGCAAGCAATTGGGAATCGACTTCAATTTTGTATACATAAACTCCCGATGTCACCCGCTTGCCAGTATTATTTCTTCCATCCCAAATTACCCGATGTGTTCCGGCTGCTTGAGTCTTATTTGCTAATATCCTGATTTCTTCGCCGAGGAGGTTAAATATTTTCAGAGTAATTTCTGAGGATTTTTCTAATGTGTATTCAATCGTGGTGCCAGGATTAAAGGGATTCGGGAAGTTCTGCTTTAAAACGAATGTGTTGACCTGGTTTGGCGGCCCCTGGCTCGTAGAAGTTACATTCAAATCAAAAAAGTTGCTTAGCCCCACTCCGCTATGCCGAACACCAGCCAATTTTGCGACTGTCGCCACAGTGGTTTTTACCACGTTAGTCATAAAAGTATAATCCAGCGTCGTCGTATTATCGCCGGGCTGATGGTAATGGGGATTGCGGAAATTCGCGCCATCGGTGAGAAACAGCGCTTTAATGCCGGCATCCCAAAATCGAGCGTGATCGCTTCTGCGAAAATTCGGATTGTCGGGAGTGGCCTGGGTTGAAAGAACGACTAAACCGGGAACGTAAGCCGCGGCAGCTTGATCGAAGACCACACGCAGGGAGCTCGAATTCACATCATAAATATTGTGAATATAATTGCCCAAAGGGCGGAAGGCATCGCAGCCTGCTTGATGGCAGGTATAACCAATCATCTCAAAGTTGAATACACCTTCGGTTTGTTGATAATGCGGAATCGCTTCGCTAACATAGCGCTGGCTTCCGACTAAACCCACCTCCTCCAAATCGAACCCGATGAAAACGACGGTTCGGGCAAATTGATAGCCGGAAAGCACCCGCATCGCCTCCAGCATTCCGACTGTGCCGCTGCCGTTATCATCCGCACCGGGTGTTGAGGAAACGGTATCGAAATGACCATCGACAATGTATGTTTTCTCCTCTTCGGTATGCCCGGGGTGCCGGCCAATGATGTTTGCCCCGGTAACATTGGAGTAACTAAACTCGTGACGGCGGGCTTGCAAATTATGGGCGATGAATTTATTTTCGATGAATGTTTTGGTTGCCGCCCAAGCTGTGGGATTAGCGCTAAAGTGCCGAACCCCTTCGATCGCTTGCAAATCTTGCCGCATCGCCAGGCTGTCAACCCGGTTTACGATTTCTTGAATATCAATCTCATAAAGATCATCAGCAATAATTTTTGCACGGAAACAATTGGATGTTTGATCGGACAATTTGATTAAACCCGGTTCATACTGCCAGGTTATTTGTTTGTTGATTCCGGGCAGGATTGGGTAGCCAATATCACCTGCCGTCGAATCGACTAGCAAAAGATAAGTTGTTCCACTGTCGCCGGAAATTCTGAGGTCTATTTTGATGCTGTCTTGTTCAACATCACTCAAATCGTAAGTGATGGTAACAACCCGGTTTTGAGTATCCGCAACCGCAACAACATTGCTGACTTGCGGGGCATTGTTCTGCGCATTCGCTATCGCGAACAAAAGAAATATAAGTGTTATTGTAATCAGTCTGTACATAATATTTTCACCTAGAGGCTGTAAGCAGTACTTGTTAAACTCAAAGGCAAAACTATTTAGGGCAAAACCACTTCATATTTAAGTTATTTAATAGTTTTGCCCATAATTGTTTTGCCTTTTAGAACGCCGAAATTTATGAAATTCTGTCGTTTCTACAATAATCTCATTTGAGTAATATCATCTTTTTAGAAAGGGAAGTAGAACCGGCATCGATTCTATAAATATATAAACCTGACGGCACTGGTTGTCTTAGATAATTGGTTCCATCCCAAATAGCTGAGTGCTCGCCTGCGGGTTTTACATCGTTCACCAGCGTCCTGATCTCTTCACCCAGTATATTGTAGACCCACTAAAGTTGATTTAGACAAAGAATACGTAATCGCCGTTGAGGGATTGAACGGATTAGGATAGTTTTGCTGTAAATCAAATTGAGCAGTAATTGTTGTATTTCCAGGGCCATCTTTTATCGATGTAATCGTCTGCCCTTCAACTGCCGTGTAGTGTTGGTTTACAGCTACATTCTCATACACATCTATCATCCCGGAAGGCCATTCTACCAGTAGCGAGTCCACGACGGCTGCATCGCCGAATCCGAAATGTGCAATTAGGCTGCTTTGACAACCGAGGGATTGGTTAACAGCAATTTCGCGCATCTGCCAGTAACTATTTCCGAAGATAGTGGCTTTGGCACGCACTTTGGCGCCAATTGCAGAGCGATTGGAAACAACGCCCTGCCCGATAATCTTAATCCAGGTGTTGCCATTGTTAGTGTCATTACGATAGAGAGCATCAACCGCTGCGGAGCCGAACAGGGTTTGGAGCACAACATAAACATCCAGATCGCCATCATTATCATAATCACCAGTTGCGGCTCCCTGGCTGGCTCGGGAGTTAACAGTAAAATCTCCCAAGGAGAGCCTGGTAAAATTATAATTCGGGAATCCTTCGTTACGATAATAGCGATTGCCGCCAAGCTGAACTGCGCTGGTATTATTGCAAACGTAAAGATCAAGATCGCCATCATTATCATAATCGCCCCAAACCTGGGTTGTGGAAATATCAATATCAGTAACAATGCTGCCAGCGGTAATTTTTGTATATACCCCGTTCCCGTCATTTCGATATAACTCATTAGGCGCACCGGGCCAGGTTGGGGGAGACGCAGGTGGAGCGCCGCCCCAGTTTATGATATGGACATCGAGATCGCCGTCGTTATCGTAATCGATGAATTTGGCGTCCAGCCCATCGTGGGTATCGGTTGCAAAGGCGCTTTGGGTATCTTTAACAAAATTTGCCGAGCCGGTCTCTTGAAGCATGTTGATATAAAAAAAGTCCGGTATAAATGTGCCGTTCGCCAGGCCGCGCGCAACATATAAGTCCATGTCGCCATCCTGATCATAATCCGACCAGGTCGGTACATTGTAAATATGGGGATCATCGTTAACAATAGCGCTATTGAGGTTTCTGGTAAATGTTTCATCGCCATTGTTGTCAAACAAAACGTTGCTCAACGTATCACCGGGATAAGCTGAGCCTGCGGGAGTAGTCGCAAACAAATCGAGGTCACCGTCATTATCATAATCCGCCCAGCCGGAACCGAATGCGGCGACCGTATTTGTCATGCCAATATCTCCAGCGGTAACGAGTTCCAGGTTTCCATCGCCCTGATTTTTGAGCAAATTTGATCCCAGGGAGGTATTTAACGTCGCATTTACATTGGAGGCAAAAAGATCGATATTGCCGTCGTTGTTATAATCTCCCCAGGTTAAACCAATGGTGAAGGTGTTTCTATTTAACATAGACGATGGCGTTACATCTGTAAATGTATCGTTGCCATCATTGCGGAATATTTTGTTATGAGTGTCAGATGTATTCGCCCCATTGATAATACCGAAAAACAGGTCGAGATCGCCATCATTGTCATAATCAACCCAACTCGCTCGCCGGAAGTGAGTCTCCTCGTCAACGGTTAATCGGGTAAATATTTGCGCATTAAGAATTGATCCCAATAACAACAATAATAATAAAAATAACACCTCAAGTTGTAGAGTTTTACGCATTGTTCTACTCCTTCATTTTAAATGACTATTTTTAGAGGAGTATAAACAACGAGGCGGCGTTTTGTCTAACAGCTATTCTCCAAAATCTAACACTTATTCTCCATTTCGGAAGGGAGCTTGCCAAACTGCGCTCGAAAGCATTTTGAAAAGTAAGAGAGATTGTTAAATCCCACGGCAAAGGCAATTTCGGAAATATTTCCGGCGCGTTTTTCCAGTAACTGTTTTGCCCTTTTTAAACGCATCGAACGAATTAGCTGGCTGGGGGATTGATCGGTTAGAGCATAAATTTTCCGGTGATATTGCGCTTTGCTCATGCCCAATTGGATGCGCAGGGAATCCGCTCCGAATTCGGTTTCTTCCAAATGACTTTCGATGATGCTACAGACTTTTTGCAGGAATGCCTGGTCTAAAGGCGTTACTTCAACATCGTTAGGTTGCAGCACCATTTGCCTTCGAAATTTTTTCCGCAGCCGGCGGCGTTGCTCAATTAAATTTTCAACTCTCGCGCAGAGTTCGTTTTTATCGAATGGTTTGGTAAGATAATCGTCCGCCCCGGTTTCCAAACCTTCTAGCTTGTTTTCCGGGCCTGCTTTGGCAGTTAATAGAATGATGGGAATATGGGAGGTTTTTTCATCATTTTTTAGCAACCGGCAGACTTCAAAACCGTCTTGCTGTGGCATCATGATATCGCTAATGATCAAATCGGGAACATGCTCCCCGGCTTTTCGGATACCATCGCTACCGTTTATCGCTTCGATGATTTGGTAGTTTGGGGAAAGAAAGTTTCTGAGGTAAGTGCGGACATCGATGTTGTCTTCGATGATGAGGATTTGGTGATCGTTGTTGGTTGTTGGTTGTCCATTGCCAGTTACTGCGAGGAGCGGAGGGCAGAGGGCGGAGAGCAATTCGTTTTTTCCCTTCAGCCCTCTGCTCTCCGCCCTCTGTGCCTTGCTCAACGGCAACCGAACAATAAATTCTGCGCCCTGCCCTTCAACGCTGTTTACGGAAATTTGGCCCTGGTGTAGCGCCACTAATTCCTTTACCAATGCCAACCCGATACCAGTCCCTTCTTTTCCATTATTCGAATTCACCGCCACCTGGTAAAACCGATCGAAGATATGCGGAAGGGTTTCCTGTGGAATGCCAATGCCGGTGTCTCTTACCGTAATTTCTACGAAATTATCTATTTCAGATTTTCGATTTTCCCGCAGGGAGGCTCCGCTCCGGATTTCGGTCTCGTAATTTTCCGAAACCCGAAACCCGAAATCCGAAATCATAGATACAGCCACTGAAACAGAGCCGCCTTCCGGTGTAAACTTAAAGGCATTGGAGAGCAGGTTGTAAAGGATTTTTTCGAATTTGTCTTTATCGATGAAATAGTGCAAAGGTTTATCATTCGTGTGAAGACTGAGCTTAATATTTTTCTGCTCGGCCAGTGGCGCAAATGAAAGCACAATTTCTTTTGCCATAACGATTAAATCACTTGCAGTAAGATTTAACTTCATGTCGCCGGATTCGAACCGGGCAAGGTCGAGTAGTTGATCGATGAGATGCATTAACCGTTGGCTATTTCGTCGCATTACCTGGTAGAGTTTGCCGGTTTTTGCGTCAAAACCGTTACTGGCCAGCTCTTCAAGCGGGCCGGATATGAGCATTAGCGGCGTCCGAAACTCGTGGGAGATATTGGCAAACAAGCGCCGCTTGACCCGATCCATTTCCCGGAGCTTTTGTGCTTGCTGCTCAATCGTTGTTTTTTGCTGTTCCAATTGTGTGGTTCTTGCTTTTACCAGCTTTTCCAACCTGGCTTTCTGGTTGTTGATTTTCCGAATCCTATAGCGATGCGTGGCCAAAAGCGCCATGATAAAAAATGCTGCTAAGAAAATTCGAAACCACCAGGTGCTCCAAAATGGCGGTGCGATGTTGATATGAATCGTCAAGCCTTCCTCACTCCATACATCATCACCATTTGATGCTTTGACGCGGAAAATATACATTCCCGGGGGAACATTGGTATAATGGGCAGAGCGGCGGGTTCCGTTATCAATCCACGTTTTATCAAACCCCTCCAATTTATACCTGTAGTGATTTTTGGAAATATTGGAGTAAGAGAGCGCAGCAAATTCAAGGGAGAAAAAGTTTTCTTTATAGGTTAGTTCAAGATTTAAAATCGGTTCTGACCCGGTTTGACGCGATTGATCGAACACTTTGAAGTTTGTCAGCACGACCCGGGGAATTTGGCGGTTATCATTTATGCTGTCAGGATAAAAACTGTTAAACCCGTTTTCCCCGCCAAAGAACAATTCACCCGACGAACTTTTGTGATAGCTTCCCAGGTAAAATACATTGCTTTGGGTTCCATCATCCACATCGTAATTTTTGAATGCGCCTTCGCCTTTAATAGAGGGCGTAAACTTTGTTAACCCTCGTTTACTGCTAATCCAGAGATTGCCAAAATCATCCCCCAAAATTGCTGAAATCGAATTAGCGGGAAGCCCGTTTTTATCAGTATAATGCTCGAATTCGATACGCTCTGATTCGCTTCCGGAATAACCGCTCGGCAGGATCATTTTATTCAAACCGCCTCCCGAGGTGCCGATCCACAAAACCTGGCGATCACCGGTTAATGTGCTGCTGGAGTTAAGATCTTCATAAATCGCAAATATCCAATCATTGCTTAAACTTTCGCGGGGGTTATCCGGGTCGTGGCAAATATAATTGTGGTCGATGTAACTTTCAGCCGGTTCTTTATAGCGATCCAACCGCACAAGGCCATTAGCAGTGCCAACCCAAAGATATCCAAACCGGTCTTCATACATGGAATAGACAAGGTTCGCCGGCGTCCCCTTTGCATAATAGCGATGGTATAAATAGCGTTGAAAGGTGGAGGTCTTCGGATCGAACCGGTTTAAACCATTCATCGTTCCAATCCACAATATGCTATCGCTGTCTTTGTAGATTGTTAACACCCGGTTGTCGCTCAAACTGTTCTCATCACCGGTTACTTTTTGATAAGACACAAAACGCAATATTCCCGATTGGCCGGGAGAAGCACGTACAAGGCCGTTCCAGGTCCCGATCCATAGAAAGCCGTTATCATCTTCAATGATGGCAGAAATATAGTTTGATGGCAATGCATCCGAAACACCGGGATCGTGCCGGTATTGTCTATATTGTCCGGTTCGCCGATTGTATTCGAACAACCCCTCCTCTAAAGTACCGAGCCATAACACTTCGCTCGAATCTTTACCGGTTGCCCGGATTGCTCTTATAGAAGTGGAGACAGCGTTATTTTTGTTATCGACTTTAAGGGTATAATGCGGGAATTTATATTTCGCCGGGTCGTAAAGCGAAATACCGTTACTGGCGGTACCAAACCAAATAATGCCGTTTCGATCTTCGTAAGATGTTATAATTGTATTGCCGCCGATGCTTTTGTGATTCAAGGGATCATTTTTGAATAGTGTAACATTTGCTTTCCCACCGCCCGGATTTTGCAAAGATTTTATGGCAGGTTTTGTTGTGATTTTTAGTAAATCTTGCTCTCGGTTAATCATCCATAAATTGCCTTTTCCATCAAGTTGCAACCGTGTTAATTCCCAGCTTGATTTCTGCAATGCACGATTATCACGTAAAATATGAGTGAAGGTTTGCGCCCTTTTATTAAACAAACTTAGCCCGCTAACACCGGTGCTAATCCAAAGTAATTCGTTGCCTTTTCGAGGGTCGGGGCAAATGCGATTGACAAAATTACTGCTGATGCCGGAATTATTTTGAGGATCGTGCAAGTAGTTGGTAAACCGGTTTTGAATGGGATCGTAACGGCTCATTCCCCCGCCTTCGGTTGCAATCCACAGATTTCCTTCACGATCTTCGTAAATCGAA
>CAXHHS010000096.1:0-13134 GCA_964015645.1 uncultured bacterium | reverse complement strand
GTTAGATGAACGCCGCCCTGCCGGTAGCTATACGGTGGCTTTTGAAGCCTCTTCCCTGGCAAGCGGCATTTATCTATATCATCTCTCAACGCCTGCTGGCAGCTTAACGCGGCGTATAATTTTACTCAAATAGTATCTTGCCAGCGATTGGCAAGGAACCGCCTCATCTCAAACAGATAAGAGGTCAAAAGTGAGATTTAAAATTAACATTCTAACAATAACATTACTGGGTTTATTAACAATGCCAATTTATTCTCAACAGCAATCCGAACAGCATTCGGCAGCCGATCAACCGGTGGAAAATCGTATCAACAACCTCATCTCCCAAATGACATTGAAAGAAAAAATTTCCATGCTTCATGGCGACTCCAAATTTACCAACGCCGGTGTGGAACGATTGGGGGTCCCGGAATGGACATTATCCGATGGCCCTCATGGAATTAGGGAAGAGATTAAACCGCATAGTTGGGAACCGGCTGGCTGGACAACCGATTCGGCAACATACTTTCCCACCGGAACCGCCCTGGCTGCGACCTGGAATCCTGAATTAGCGAATAAAATGGGAATCGCCCTGGGCGAAGAAGCTCGCGCTCGAAAAAAAGATGTATTGTTAGGGCCAGGCATCAATATCCTCCAAACCCCGCTTTGCGGACGGAATTTTGAGTATATGGGAGAAGATCCCTGTTTAATCTCGGCGATGGCCGTTCAATATATAAAAGGAGTGCAGTCGCAAGATGTTGCCGCATGTCTAAAACACTATGCTTTGAATAACCAGGAACATGAACGGTTTAAGATTAATGTTGAGGTGGATGAAAGAACTTTACGAGAAATCTACCTCCCGGCTTTTAAAGCGGCCGTAAAAGACGGTGGCGTTCTCACCATCATGGGCGCTTATAATAAAATTCGCGGCGAATATGCCTGTGAAAACAGCTATCTCTTAAACACGATTTTGAAAGGTGAGTGGGGCTTTGAAGGCGTTGTGCTATCCGATTGGGACGCGACGCACAGCACTGTCGAGTCGGCAAATGCTGGCCTTGACCTGGAAATGGGGACGGTGGTAGATGAATACAAGGATTATTATTTTGCCAATGCGTTATTAGAAGCGGTTGAAAACGGAACCGTCGCAGAAACGGTTGTTGATGATAAAGTTCGCCGAATTCTCCGGGTGATGTTCCAAACCCGGATGATAGGAAGCGAGAATCGCAAAACCGGTTCTTTTAACACTGTCGAGCATCAAACATTGACCCAGAAAATTGCGGAAGAAGCAATCGTTTTATTGAAAAACGAGCATAATCTTCTTCCATTGGATAAAAGCAATATCAAATCAATTGCCGTGATCGGCGATAATGCCACCCGCAAACACGCCGCCGGTGGCCTGAGTTCCGGGATTAAGGCGCTTTACGAAGTCACTCCTTTGGAAGGTTTACAAAATTACTTAAAAGATGATGTTGAAATAATCTATGTCCAGGGCTACAAAAAGACATCCGAATGGGTTTGGGATAAAGGTCTGCTCGATACACCTCTCGATGCCGCCGAGGCCGCCGCCCTGGTTGCGGAAGCCGTAAACGCAGCGAAAAAAGCGGATGTGGCAATCATTTTCGGCGGATTAAATCATGATTATGATACCGAGGCTTCTGACCGCCCGGACATGAAACTTCCTTACTTGCAGGACGAACTGATCCAGGCCGTATATAAAGCCAATCCAAAAACGGTTGTTGTTTTGACAAGCGGTTCCCCGGTAGAGATGGATCCCTGGGTGAAGCAGGTGCCATCTATCGTACAAGCCTGGTACGCGGGAATGGAAGGCGGCAACGCCCTGGCAAATATTCTGTTTGGTGAAAAGAGTCCTTCCGGCAAACTGCCATTTACCTTTCCCAAAAAGTTAGAAGATTCTCCGCCTCATAAAAATGGAGAGTATCCCGGCAAAAACCTCACAGTGACGTATAAAGAAGGTATCCTCGTCGGCTACCGTTATTTTGATACCGAAAATGTTGAGCCGCTATTTTGTTTCGGCCATGGGTTATCCTATACCAATTTTTCTTACAGCGATCTGAAGCTGTCATCCGATTCTATACTGCCAACAGACAGTATTCAGGTTAACCTGGTTGTTAAAAACACCGGAAAGTTTGATGGCGCAGAAATTGTGCAACTTTATCTTCAGGATGTTGAATCTTCTGTGCCCAGGCCCTCCAAAGAATTGAAAGGATTTCGGAAAATCTACCTGAAATCCGGCGAAGCCGGGGAGATCTCATTCAAATTACATAATGCTGATTTAGCATTTTACGATATCAACAAACCCGGTTGGGTTTCGGAACCGGGAAAATTCCGGGTGCTTATCGGAAGTTCTTCTCGCGATATCCGGTTGGAAGGGGAATTTGAACTACTGAAATAGCGAACGATAATTTGCAACACACTTTTGGAGGAATGCAATGAGAAGGGCAATTTTTTTTCTAAACGCAGGATTGGTTTTAGCCGGTTTTATGATTTTTCTATCATTGCAGGCATGTTCCGGCGATAAAAGCAGCGCTAAAAATCCAAAAGCCAGGATATTTCAAACCTCCAGGGAAGGCGACCTCTTAACCGAGAAGGGAACTCTAACGTTTTCGAAGGACAGTGATTCCCAGCATCCGGTTATTCGCATCAATCCGAATCAAACGTTTCAAAAAATTCTCGGCTTTGGAGGCGCCTTCACGGAATCGACGGCATATGTTTTAAATCAACTTAGTAAAGCGAAACGGGATGAAGTAATTCAAGCCTATTTTAGTCCTGATGGAGCCGCTTATACGCTCACCCGAACACATATCAACAGTTGTGATTTTTCGTTAGGAAATTATGCCTATGCCAATGTGCCGGGAGATGTTCAACTGGCACATTTTAGCATTCAAGAAGATAAGGATGATCTCATTCCCCTAATTAAGGATGCGATGGCGGTGAAGGGCGCGGATTTTGACATCATCGCCTCTCCCTGGACTGCACCGCCCTGGATGAAAGATAACAATGCCTGGAACGCCGGTTCGCTGCTCAAGAAATATTATCCTACCTGGGCGTTGTTTTTTTCCAAATACCTTCAGGCGTATCAAAAAGAAGGTATCGATATCTGGGGAATTACAGTGGAAAATGAGCCCCTGGGAAATGGGGGAAATTGGGAGAGCATGCATTTTACGCCGGAAGAAATGGCCGACTTCGTTAAAAATCACCTGGGGCCACAACTGGAAAAAGATAACCTCAACCCGGATATTATGATTTACGACCAGAATCGCGACCATTTGAAAGAATGGGTGGATGTGATCCTGGGTGATCCGGAGGTTGCGAAATACGTTGCCGGAACAGCCATCCATTGGTACCGGAGCACTTACGAATGGTTCCCGGATACATTGCAAGCGACCCATAGCGCCTTCCCGAATAAATATATGTTGCAAACAGAGGCTTGTGTAGATGCCGAAGTCCCGGTCTGGCAGGATAATGAATGGTATTGGAAAAAGGAAGCCACCGATTGGGGATATGATTGGGCTAAACCGGAGAATAAATATCTCCATACTAAATATGCACCGGTATTTCGTTATGCCCGGGATATTATCGGCTGTTTGAATAATTGGGTGACCGGTTGGGTTGATTGGAATATGGTGCTGGATAACCAGGGTGGACCGAATCACGCCAAAAACTGGTGTATTGCGCCGGTTATTGTTAAGCCGGAAACCGATGAAGTTTATTACACACCTCTTTATTACGTTATGAGCCACTTCAGCAAGTTTATACGGCCAAATGCCTACCGTATTGGGGTGGAATCCGATGTTAAAGATCTTATGGTAACCGCCTGCCAAAACCCCGATAAAAGTATTGCCATAGCAGTATTCAACCAAACCGAAACCCCGGTTTCTTATCAAATAAAACTGAATGAACAACTAGTTGAAATCACCATTCCGCAGAGCGCGCTTCAGACAATTATCATTCAATTGTGATCAACGATCGTAACCACTAAACCAGAGAGGATGCAATGGAGACGACTCAAAAATTATCAATCAAAGAAAAGATCGGTTACGGTCTGGGGGATACGGCATCGAACTTTTATTTTCAGATGTTCATAAATTTTCTCCTGTTTTTTTATACTGATGTATTCGGTATTCCGGCAGCCGCGGCCGGGACCATGTTTTTGGTAACCCGCATTTGGGATACGGTAAATGATCCGCTTATGGGGGTTATTGCCGATAGAACCAACACGAAATGGGGGAAATTTCGCCCGTACCTGGTTTGGGGTTCGCTGCCGATTGCCGTAATCGGGGTGTTTACATTTTCAACGCCGGAATTAAGCGTTACCGGTAAGATTATCTATGCCTACATCACCTATACGTTGATGATGATGGCTTATACATTCATCAATATTCCCTACTCGGCGTTAATGGGCGTCTTGTCACCCAATTCATTAGAGAGAACCAGCCTATCCTCTTATCGCTTTATCCTGGCTTTTGTTGGCGGGTTTATTATCCAGGGGTTAACGCTCCCTATGGTAGAATATTTTGGCGGTGGTGATCAGGCATTTGGATTTCAGATGGCCATGGTCGTTTATAGCGTTTTAGGGGTTGTATTATTCCTGGTAACTTTTGCCACCACTAAAGAGAGGGTCAGCCCGCCAAAAGAACAAAAGACATCGTTGAAAAATGATATTAAAGACCTTCTGAATAACCGCCCCTGGGTTGTGCTCTTTTTTATGGGAGTCTTCTCGTTAAGTTATATCGTAATCCGCAGCGGCACTATTTTGTATTATTTCAAATATTTTGTCGGTAAAGAAAGCCTGGCTACCCTTTTCCTGGTGTTGGGTACTGTCGGGGTCATTATCGGGGTTGCAGCAACTGAGCCTTTAACAAAGATATTTGGTAAGCGCAAGCTTTATCTCATCGTTATGATTATTACCACTATTTTAACCGTCTTTTTCTATTTTATTCCCAAAGAGCAAATATTTTTGATTTTTGCCATGCACATTTTAATTTCCATGATTATGGCTCCGCAAGCGCCCCTGGTTTGGGCTATGTATGCCGATACCGCCGATTATTCCGAATGGAAAAATGGCCGGCGGGCAACGGGTCTTGTTTTTTCGGCAGCGACATTTGCGCAAAAACTGGGAATTGCAATTGGCGGGGGTTTCTCGGGCTGGTTGCTGGCAATATTTGGGTTCGTCGCCAATGTAGAACAGACCCCGGAGGCGCTCAATGGCATCCAGTTGATGATGAGCGTTATTCCGGCTATTGCGGGTATTGGCGCAGTGATTGCCGTATTGTTTTACAAATTGGATGATGAAAAGATGAAGCAGATTGAAAACGATTTGACAGCAAGAAAGAGTGAAACCGGTATCGTTGAGGCTTAATCCGGTTATCAATAACCTGGGAAGGAAAGAGATGAGAAAATTCAATTTGAACCTAACCATTATCAACGCTCTTTTCTTGTGTGCGTTTTGTTTACCCGGTTGTACCTCGGAAAAATCGACTGCTTCGCAAGAGCCGGCGATTGACTTAACAAAACCCGTTTGGTATGGAAAAGCCATCAGCTATTCGGGATACCGGGAAGGGCAGAATCCGCAGAAGGAGATTTATCCATCCCAGGCGGAAATTTTGCAAGATTTAAGAATTGTGGAGAAAAATTGGAAACTGATTCGCACTTATGGGTCAGATCAGCATAGTGAAGATATCCTACAAGTGATTCGGCGCGAGAATATCGCACTGAAGGTGATGTTAGGAGCCTGGCTGGACGGCGAACCGGGTTATGAAGCGGATAACGCTCGACAGGTTCAGAATTGTATTCGGCTGGCCAATGCCTATCCGGATATCGTGATCGCAGTTAATGTTGGAAACGAAATCCTGGTAAATTGGTCGTCACACAAGGTGCCGGAGGAAAAGGTGATTGCGTATGTCAAACAGGTTCAAGCCGCCGTTGATGTCCCGGTAACCGTGGCGGATGATTACTCATACTGGCGCGAAAGTAATGGTAATTTGATTGATGTCGTGGACTTTATCACCATGCACAGCTATCCGGCCTGGCATAAGCTGGATATTGATACTGCCATGGCATTTACGATTGCAACTTATGAAGATGTCAGAAAAGTCGCTGCTGGTAAAAATGTGGTAATTGGGGAAGCCGGATGGCCTACTTACACCGAAGGCGAATTACATGTCCCCAGGGCCGGGGATGAAACAAAACAAAAACGCTATTATGAAGAACTGAATGCCTGGGCTGAAAAAAATAAGGTTACGGTATTTTATTTTGAGGCTTTCGATGAACCCTGGAAGGGCAGCGGTACCGAAGGACATTGGGGGCTTTTTTCGGAAAAGCGTAAGGCCAAACCGGTTATGCAAGCGCTTTATCCCGATTTAATGCCCGCTGGCCTCACTTCCCCAGGATACGATGATGCAAATTGAATGAGCAAGGCACAATAGGAATTTTAATTATGAATAAAAAACCGGTTTATATCGGAAAATCCCCGCTTAAAAACAGCCTCAAAACAGTCAAAGGCGAATATGTTACGATAGAAGATGAGCTTTTTTACAAGATCACTCATTATGGCCAAATACCACCTTTTTTTATGAGTATTGTCAGCGATTCCGATCATTGGATGTTTATATCAACAAACGGGGCATTAACAGCGGGGCGAAAAACCCCTGACCACGCCTTATTCCCATATTATACCGATGATAAAATCCAGGATTCTTCAGACATCACCGGCAGCAAAACGATTCTTTTTGTAGCGGATAGCGATAAACGATATTTATGGGAACCCTTTTCGATACGCTATGAAGGCTTATACGAAATCGAACGCAATTGTTATAAAAATGTATCCGGAAATAAATTGATATTTGAAGAAATCAATCATGACCTGGAAGTTTCCTTTCGGTATTCCTGGTTAAATAGTGAAAAATTCGGATTTGTAAAAAAATCGAAAATCATCAATCATGGCGCTCAATCCGTATCTGTAGAACTACTGGACGGTATCCAAAATCTCCTGCCGTTCGGCATCGGGCAGCGATTCCAAAATGAATATAGCACTTTGGCTGATGCTTATAAAAAGTGTGAATTAGAACAGGCCAGCGGTTTAGGGATTTACTCGTTAAGCTCTATTCCGGTAGACAAGGCCGAGCCAAGCGAAGCCATGAAAGCGACAACCGTGTGGTCAGTCGGTATTCAAACCCAAAATCTATTGTCCTCTTCCCGCCAGGTGGACGTCTTCCGAAAAGGGTTTCCCGTCGAAACGGAAACCGATATCCGGGCTGCGCGCGGCGCATATTTTCTTAATGCAAGTATTGAACTGTCTCCTGGGGAAGCAAAAGCCTGGTATATCGTCGCGGAGATCGAGCAAGACGCAGCAGATGTGGCGGCGTTAAAAAAAATGCTCCGGGAACGACCCGATTTAATTCAAAGGATCGAGAATGACGTGGCTGCGGGAACGGAAAACCTTATCAAAATTACCGCCAACGCGGATGGGTTGCAAAAATCAGCCGATACGTTAAGCGCTTCTCGTCACTTTTCAAATGTGCTGTTTAATATCATGCGTGGGGGCATTTTTACTGATAATGATTCTATCGGCAAACCCGATTTTGCGGACTTTCTCCGAACTGCCAACAGGCCGCTGTATCAAAAACAAAGCGAATTTTTAACCGCTTTACCGGAAAAAATGCCTTATCACGAACTGCTAATTCAAGCTACACAACAAAACGATTTAGACCTCGAAAAATTATGCTATGAATATCTACCTCTGACATTTAGCCGGCGGCATGGCGATCCCAGCCGCCCCTGGAACCGCTTCTCAATTGAAATTAAAGATGAACGGGGAAAGAAAATTTTAAATTACCAGGGGAATTGGCGCGACATCTTCCAAAATTGGGAAGCCCTGGCCCTATCTTTTCCGGAATTTATTGAGAGCATGATTGCCAAATTTGCCAACGCTTCCACTGCCGATGGCTACAATCCATACCGGGTAACCCGCGATGGATTTGATTGGGAAATTATAGACCCTGCCGACCCGTGGTCTTACATCGGCTATTGGGGAGATCATCAGATTATCTATTTGCTAAAATTACTGGAAGTGTCGCAAAAATATCATCCCGGCAAACTTAAGTCATTGTTGAGAAAGGAGATTTTTGTTTATGCCAATGTCCCATATCGGATAAAATCCTATTCGGAAATGCTGGCCGATCCCCACAGCACCATTGATTTTGACGAGGCGTTAGACGCTGAAATCGAAAAACGCGTTGCCGAAATCGGCAGCGACGGCAAATTCATTTGCACCCAAACCGGCGAAATCTACCATGTGAATCTCACTGAAAAATTGCTGGTTCCCATATTGGCCAAGCTCTCCAATTTTATCCCGGAAGGCGGGATTTGGATGAACACCCAACGCCCGGAATGGAATGACGCTAACAATGCCCTGGTTGGATATGGAGTATCGATGGTAACGTTGTATTATCTCCGGCGTCACCTGGCATTTTGTCGTGATTTATTTAGTGCAATTGATTCTGAAGCGATTCCGGTATCCGAAGCAGTCAAAAAGATGTTTAACGCTATCTTAGGGGTATTTGAAGACCATCGTGATTTGCTAAAAGGGTCTATTTCCGATACTGATCGTAAAACAATTCTGGACCGGTTGGGTGGCGCCGGCAGTAATTATCGAAATACAATTTACCAGGGTTTTTCGGAGCTGAAACAAGGGATAACGCCAGGTGAACTCGTTACATTCTGTGAAATCTCTATAGAATATCTCGATCACTCCATTCGCGCTAATAAGCGTGAAGACCAACTTTATCACGCTTATAACCTGATGAAAGTCGAGAGCCGGAAGACCATTTCCATCCGCTATCTTTACGAAATGTTGGAAGGGCAAGTAGCGGTTTTGAGTTCCGGTTTCCTTTCGGTTAAAGAATCGATTGAAGTGCTTACGGCGCTTAGGAACAGTTCGCTCTATCGAGAGGATCAGCATTCCTATATTTTGTATCCCAATCGCCAATTGGCCCGGTTTATGGAGAAAAACAATATTCCCAAAGCAGCTTACGAACGGTCGGAACTTCTGCAATCTCTCGTCGACCGGGGAGATCGGCAGATCGTGATTCGGGATATTGATAGCGGCGTTCATTTTAATGGCAGCTTTCGTAATGCGAACGAGCTTGAGGACGCCCTGCAAAAGCTCCCGCAAGACGATCTCAAACCACTGGTTGAAAAGGAAATGGCTCTAATTCTGCAAATATATGAGGATATGTTCGACCATCAATCTTTTACCGGAAGATCAGGAGCGTTTTATAAATACGAGGGATTGGGCAGCATTTACTGGCACATGGTCTCCAAACTCCTGCTGGCGGTTCAGGAAACCTGGTATCGCGCCCTGGAAGCAGGTGAGGATGAAGCGATCCTGTCGAAATTGGCTTCATTTTATCATGAGATTAAAACCGGAATCGGTGTTACCAAATCTCCGCAGTTGTACGGTGCTTTTCCCACCGATCCCTACTCGCATACACCGGCCCATGCCGGGGTTCAACAACCGGGCATGACCGGGCAGGTAAAAGAGGATATCCTGTCTCGGTTTGGAGAATTGGGCGTCGTGGTGCGGGAGGGAACGATTGTGTTTCGGCCTGGTTTATTGCAAAAATCGGAATTTTTAAGCGAGCCCGAAACCTTCACGTTTTTTGATATCCGGGGAAACCGGAAAACCATACCCCTGGCACAGGGGTGTCTGGCATTCACCATCGCCCAGGTGCCGGTTATTTACCATTTGTCCGATGATGAAAAAATCGTTATTACCAGCGCTAAAGACGGCACCAAAACCATACCCGGGCTTACCCTTGATGGACATCATAGCACCTCCGTTTTTAACCGGAGCGGCGACATCCAACAAGTTGATGTGTTTCTGAAAGTAGAATAAATCCCGCGTTGAAAACGTTTCAAAGGAAATAATTATGAGAAAATCCATAGCTATTCTCTCAATTGTATTCATTGTTTTGGGAGCTTGCAGCGAACAAAACGAATCAATTGTAGAGATCAAAAAAACAGATACCGGTTATCAACTTTATCGAAACGGCGCTCCCTTCTACATACAGGGCGCAGGCATCACCGGGAAATATGCCATGTTAAAAGAATATGGCGGCAATTCCATCCGAACCTGGGGAATTACGGAGTGGGATGAGGTGTTTGCACAGGCCGAAAAACACGGCTTAACAGTGTGTGCCGGTTTGTGGCTGGAACAGGAAAGACAGGGATTCGACTATAACGACCCGGAAGCGGTTCAAAAGCAATTTGAAGGATTTAAAGAAGCGATTTTAAAATACAAGGATCATCCCTCATTGCTGTTGTGGGGAATCGGAAATGAAATGGATCTCCACTATACCAATCCCAAAGTTTGGGATGCCGTTGAACAGGTCGCCAAATTTATTAAAGAAGTCGATGGTAAACATCCCACAATGACAGTTACTGCGTTTATTGAACAAGAAGAGGTCGAGCTTATCAAATCTAAATGCCCTAGTATTGATATATTGGGGGTCAACGCTTATGCCGGGTTGCCGGTGCTGTCTAAATTTTTAGATGATTTCGGATGGACAGGGCCGTATATCGTAGGCGAGTGGGGACCGTTTGGCCATTGGGAAGTCGATAAAACTACTTGGAATGAACCTATCGAACATACTAGCAAAGAAAAAGCGGCGTTATATCTTAAAGAATATACAGATTATATAAAACATGAGCCAAATTGCCTGGGCGCTTATGTTTTTTTATGGGGCAGCAAACAGGAACGAACGGCCACCTGGTATAGCATGTTTCTGCCGGGCGGGGAAAAAACGCCGGCTGTTGATGTGATGCGACATTCCTGGAAAGGAGAATGGCCGGGAAATAAAGCCCCCATTCTGGATTCTTTACGGCTTGACGGCCGGAAAGCCGCTGATAATATCATTGTTAAACCGAATGTCTCCCTTACTGCACAAGTGTATGCCCGCGATCCGGAAAATGATGCGCTGAAAATTAACTGGGAAATCCTTCATGAAACCACCGACAAAAGAGCGGGAGGAGATGAAGAAGAAAAGCCGCCCGCTGTTGAAGGCATTATGGTAGCGCAAGGCAATACATCCCTGGCATTTACCGCGCCTCAACAGGCCGGGCCGTACCGGCTTTTTGTATATGTTTACGATCAAAATGGGAGCGGTGGCCACGCCAATATCCCTTTTTTTGTAAAGGAATAATGAAAAAGGAGGATGATAATGAATAAAACAATACCAGAGAAACGACCGGTAAATTTATATGGCATGCTCTTTTTGCTTTTGATGATCTTCGCTGGCGGGCTGGGCCACATACAGGGAGATCAGGATAATACCGGCCAAGCCGCTGTGCAGATGCAACAGGAGAAGAGTGATCTATTAGCTGGTTTCGTAAAAGCGATTGCGTATTCGGGCTTCCGGCATGGGCAACATCCTGATAGGGGTGAAGGAGCGATCTTTCCTAATGAAGAAGAAATATTGGAAGATCTGCAAATTTTAACCCGCAATTCAAATTTTGGGCTTATCCGGTTGTATGATTCCCAGAAAAATTCCGAAGACGTTTTGAAAGTCATCAAGGAAAACAATATCAACATGAAGGTGATGCTTGGTGTATGGCTTTCCGCTGAAATCAGCAACCATGAGGGTTGCCCCTGGCTAACGGAACCGATCCCTCAAGCGACCCTGGACGCAAATAAAATTAAAAACAAACAGGAAATAAACCGGGCTATTCGCTTGTGCGAAGAATATAAAGATATTATCGTCGCTGTTAATGTCGGCAATGAAGCACTCGTCAGTTGGAACGATCACATGGTTAGCATAGATTCGGTAATTTCCTATGTGAAACGGGTTAAAAATTCTATTGGCCAATTAGTTACCGTTGCGGATAATTATGATTGGTGGGTAAAAAACGGGTTGGAATTGGCCAAAGAGCTTGACTTTATTGGCGTCCATACCTATCCTGCCTGGGAAGGTAAAGGCATCGATGAAGCATTATCGTTTACGATAGAAAATATTCAAGCGGTGCGAAATGCGCTGCCCGAGAGCAAAATCGTAATTGCCGAAGCGGGCTGGGCAACCATCGCGTCAGAATTTGGTGAGCGAGCCAGTGAAGAAAGCCAGAAACGGTATTATCACGAGCTTATGTCGTGGGCTGCTCAAATGAATATTACCACCTTTTTCTTTGAAGCGTTCGATGAAGATTGGAAAGGTAATCCTGATAATCCGCTGGGAGCAGAAAAGCACTGGGGGATATTTACTGTCGATAGAAAAGCGAAACTGGTTATGTATGAGCAATATCCGGACCTGGTTCCTGTTAAAGGGAATCATTAAAGAACAACATTCTCTAATGTGGAGGTTCAAATATGGCGGTTATTTCGGCATTTGATTGGGTCATTATTGCATTGTATTTCATAGTAGTTTTTGCTGTTGCCTTTTGGGCCACCCAACGCGAGAAATCAACGCGCGAAACCTCCTCCGGTTACTTTTTGGCTGGCCGGAATGTCGGCTGGTTTGTAATAGGCGCTTCTTTATTTGCATCGAATATCGGTTCCGAACACCTCGTTGGGTTAGCGGGAACCGGGGCAGCTAGTGGCGTTGCCGTGGGGCAGTTCGAAGTACTGGCAGGTCTCATTCTGCTGCTTCTTGGTTGGGTATTTGTACCGTTTTATCTAAAAAGTGGCGTATTTACTATGCCCGAATTCCTGGAGCGCCGTTATTCTCCGGGCGCCCGGTGGTACTTAGCGATTATTTCCATTGTCGGTTATGTGCTTACTAAAATCTCGGTTACAATTGCTGCCGGTGGAATCGTTTTTGAATCATTAATGGGAATTGATTTTTGGACCGGTGCTTTGGTAGTGGTAGTTGCCACCGGTATTTATACTGTTTTTGGCGGTCTCAGGGCAGTACTCTACACCGATCTAATCCAGATGTTTGTTCTAGTTGGAGGAGCAATCGCTGTCGCTGTAATCGGGCTGGTGGAATTGGGAGGATGGAGTGTCCTTTACGAAACCGCCGGAAGCAGCTTCTTTAGCCTCTGGAAACCAATGTCTGATCCTAATTTTCCCTGGACCGGCATTTTATTCGGCGCCCCGATTTTAGGCGTGTGGTACTGGTGTACCTGTCTCTTATACACATCTGA
>CAXHHS010000095.1:0-13140 GCA_964015645.1 uncultured bacterium | reverse complement strand
CATATAAAGAAAACGATAAAGAAAGGAGCGTTATCATGTACGCAAATGAGACACTTTCTAAAAATAAGCATGGAAATATAACAAAAATTCTAAATGAATTGTTGATAAATGAATTCACTCTTTATATAAAACTCGGTTATTACCGCTCACTTACATCCGAACCAAATCTCTTAGCCTTGAAGAAGAAATTTGAGGAACTATCAAAAGACTTCATTGAAGCTATCGATACCATTGGAAAACAAATTCGTTCATGTGGTCAAAAAGCTTATCCCACACTTGCCCGGCATCTGAATTATATGGATTTGGAAAACCGGCAAGATCAACAAAATATAACTTCCCAGGAAATCATCTTCGATGTTTTAGCTGACATCGAAAACCTTATTCAGAATTTAGAAGGACATATTGAGGTGTCTAAAGACAATAAAGATTATGAGGATATCCAAATTTTACTTGACGGTTTACTTACGACGCACTACAAACAAGTTATTATGCTGCAAGGGTATCTAGAAAAAGAGTCTCTCGATTCATTGACAGAATTTATGAGTACCTATTGTTTGCTTTAAACAAAAATAATGGACAAAATAAAATGTTAAACGAAAAAATTGACCATAAAGAAACAGGGATGAAGGAATCGCCACATAAAAAACACATCTTAGTGGTTGAAAACGAACCGAATACCCTGAATACCCTGGAATTTATTTTAGAAGCAGCAAACTTTTGTGTTAACTCCGCAGGTAATGTTCAATTGGCTCTGGAGAAAATGTTAATATTCAATAAAAACGGCCAACCTGTAGACCTGCTCCTATTGGATGCTGAGATACCGGGTTTAACTATTTTGGAAATGATGGATAAATTGAATCACCTGAATATTGATATTCCTGTTTTTGTGATCGCTGAACATTGGAACAAAGACTTTTTTGTGGAATTAATGCGAAAGGGATGCCGGGAGTATCTGGAAAAACCTTTTACGGCCAAAGAGTTGGTTAAACGAATTAAAACGGTCTTTAAAGAAAAGTCGGAATCACGGAACTTAGCAACAGCGATTGCGCAGAAAAAGTCAAAAATAGATAGCGAGCAAAATCCGCAAGATTTATATCAAATCTTGGCATCTTGTCGTTTTTTTGAAAACCTGGGCGAGCAATATGTTAAACTATTCGCTTCAGTTGGAACCCAAATATCCTTTCAACCGGGCACGTTTATTGTTAAAGAGGGCCAGGAGGCTAAGCGATTTTTCATTATTTTAAAAGGTAAAATTAATTTGGAAATTTCCACGCCTTCATCAGAAAGCCTTTTAATACAAACCGTTTCGTCAGAAGATCTTTTAGGATGGTCCTGGCTGGTTCCTCCCTATACCTACCAGTTTGATGCTCGTGTAGTGGAACCCACTGAAGCCATTGCCTTAAGTACTGAATGGCTGCGCGAGAGAATAGATGAAGATACTTTTTTGAAAACGGCGCTTATAAATTGCTTTTCATTGGTCATTATTCAGCGATTACAAATATCGCTGTTTCGATTTATTGAATTGTTCAAATCTCCCGGAAATTGCCATACACAAAAAGATCGGGTATCTGCATAATTTCGGATGCAATTCTTAAAATTTATCAAATTTCATGATGTGCTGGAAAAAGATAACCAACAAATCGTTTTCATGTTTGAAGAAATATGATAAATTAACACCATTAGCGAGGTAAACATAACAATGGCTCAAAATAAAATTGAACATTTTCGCGGCAAGCGAGCACAAAAGTACCAGGGCAGCGATAAACAGGTTGAAAAACAACATAAAGCCGGTAAGTTAACCGCCCGAGAGCGTTTAGCACTCTTTTTTGAAGCAGAGTCTTTCCAGGAATCTCATCTTTTTATGCAGCACCGTTGCACTCATTTTGGAATGGCCGATAAAGAAATGCCGGGAGAAGGCGTGATTACCGGTTGCGGTATTGTCGACGGACGCCCGGTTTATGCTGCCAGCCAGGATTTTACGGTAGCCGGCGGCTCTGTTGGAGAAGCCACTGCCAAGAAGATACAAGAAGTTATGGATGCCGCTCTCAAAACCGGCGACCCCTTTGTATTTATTAATGATAGCGGCGGTGCCCGAATTCAGGAAGGCGTCGATTCGCTTGCGGGTTACGGGGGAATTTTTTACCGTAATGTTGAATTGTCCGGGGTAGTGCCTCAGATCAGCATTATTGCCGGGCCATGTGCTGGTGGAGCAGCTTATTCACCCGCGCTGACCGATTTTATTATTCAAGTACGCCATGAAGGGCAGCTTTATATCACTGGACCGCAAGTTATTAAACAAGTGACCGGTGAGGACATCTCCGCTGAACAATTAGGCGGTGTGGAAAGCCATGCGCATTATTCCGGGGTAGTGCATTTTATTGCTGAGAATGATGAGGACGCCATGCGGATTACCAAACGATTATTATCTTTCCTACCCAGCAACAATACTGAGGATCCGCCCTTTTACCCGGAATTGCATGATGATACTCTGGTCGCTGACGATTCCTTGAACACCATCGTTCCTGATGATCCCAAACAGCCTTATAATATGCACGAAATCATTCGCCGTGTTGTTGATAATGGGGACTTTATGGAAGTGCAAGAACATTTTGCCTCAAACCTGATCATTGGGTTTGGCCGGCTTGTCGGCCGTTCTATTGGCATTGTTGCCAACCAGCCTCAGCATCGCGCCGGTGTATTGGATATTGATTCCTCTGACAAGGCTTCCCGCTTTATCCGCTTCTGTAATGCGTTCAATATTCCTCTTGTCACCTTTGTGGATGTGCCGGGATTTTTACCTGGCGTGCAGCAGGAATATGGCGGCATTATCCGTCACGGCGCCAAGATGCTGTTTTCTTACGGTGCTGCGACTGTGCCGAAGTTAACCGTCATCGTGCGCAAAGCTTATGGGGGCGCTTATTTGGCTATGTGTGCCAAAGATATGGGGGCGGATCGTGTGGTCGCCTGGCCTTCGGCAGAAATTGCCGTAATGGGTGCTGAAGGCGCAGCCAATATCCTCTACCGTAAAGAGATTGCCGCCTCTAAGAATCCTGACGAGGAACTTTCTAAAAAAATTACCGAATACCGGGAAACCTTTGCCAATCCTTATGTGGCAGCCGCACGTGGATACCTCGACGACATTGTCGAGCCGGCGGAAACACGTCTCTACTTAGCCGCTACCCTAGAAGTCCTCAAGAGCAAACGAGAGCTGCGCCCGCAAAAGAAACATGGCCTAATTCCACTCTAACTCAATCATTCCGATTGAGAAGTATAAAAGGAAATACATGCCCGATTCAATGTTATATGGCCTCAATTTAGCAATGGCCGGCTTGTTGATTGTTTTTATCGTTCTGGCGTTAATTTCCGGCATTGTCGCGATGATGCGCTGGATGGATGGCATGGCTCAGCGCCGTTCGCAGGCAAAACAACCGGTTGTTCAGAAATCGGAACAGACCATTGATGATCTGACCCTGGTATTAATCACTGCGGCAGTTGCAACAGCCCTTACCGGCCGTTTTCGCATTCGCAGTATTCGCCGGATTTTACATGGGAATGAAAAAATCGGCTCATGGTCAACGACCGGGCGGGCAATTTTACACGGTTCTCATGTCGTACCTAAAAATCGTCCCAAGTAGAAATCTTTGATGATTTCATTAATGTTGGAGGAAGCAATGAAGCTAAAAATCACTGTTCATGGCGTCTCGTATGAAGTCGAGGTGGAAGTACTGGATCCCGGGGAGGGATTTCCAGGCTCAATCCCAATTCCGCAAGTTCGCCATCAACCTGCTCCGGCTGTTTCATCTTCATCTGCGCCGGTAACTGCCAGTATACCGAAACCATCTGATGCTACCCCGGTTGCGGTTAGCGGCAGCTCAGTAAATTCTCCAATCTCCGGAACAGTGATCGAGCTAAAGTGTAAATCGGGCGATAGCGTAAATGAAGGGCAAGTGTTAATGGTTATTGACGCCATGAAAATGGACACATCCATTGCTTCTCCGGCAACCGGAAAGATCAAATCCGTTCCCATTGCTGTTGGCGACAGTGTTCGGGAAGGGCAATTGCTTGTGGAGTTTGAATGAAAATGAGTGTTCTAACAGGATGGTTTACTGGCTAACTTTACTGCCTCCACGCCTAACATTATCTTCGGGGGGAATAACCAATCATCAAATCAGCCAATCCTAAATTAATCAACAGGAATTTCGAGTGGATATCTTTTTCGAATTTTTACAAACCGGCGCATTCGGTCATTTTACCTGGGGCAACCTGGCGATGATTGTGGTTGGCTGCCTTTTCATTTGGATGGCAACCACCAAACATTACGAACCGCTGCTATTGATTCCGATTGGGTTTGGCATCCTGGTTGGCAACATTCCCTTTCAAGAAGGAATGAATATCGGGGTGTACGAAGAAGGCAGCGTTCTGTCTATCCTTTACCAGGGCGTTACCCAAGGGTACTATCCGCCACTCATCTTTTTGGGTATCGGTGCAATGACTGACTTTTCCAGCATGTTATCCAACCCTCGTCTCATTCTTTTAGGCGCAGCCGCGCAGGCAGGAATATTTATCACCTTTTTAGGATCACTTTACCTGGGATTTCCCTTGAAGGATGCCGCCGCTATTGGCATTATTGGTGGCGCCGACGGACCAACTGCTATTTTCCTTTCCTCCAAATTAGCGCCTGATTATTTGGGCGCTATTGCCATTGCCGCTTATTCCTATATGGCGCTGGTGCCGGTCATCCAGCCGCCGATTATCAAACTGCTGACTTCCCGTGAGGAACGGCTGATTCAAATGAAACCCTCCCGCCAGGTCAGCCGCCGATTACGAATTCTGTTCCCGGTAGTCGCATTTTTGGTTACCGCCTTTGTAGCACCGGGGTCAATTCCGCTGCTGGGAATGCTGTTTTTCGGAAATTTGCTGAAAGAATGTGGCGTGACCGAACGGTTGGCCAAAACCGCCCGCACCGCTTTTATCGATATTGTCACAATTCTGTTGGGATTAACGGTCGGCACTTCTACTGATGCGACTCGCTTCCTCACTCCCGATTCCATAAAAATTTTTGCTTTAGGCGCTGCCTCCTTTGCCATTGCCACGGCCGCCGGGGTTTTGTTTGCCAAAACTATGAATCTGTTCTTGAAAGAAAAAATCAATCCTATTATTGGCGCAGCCGGGGTTTCGGCAGTACCGGATTCTGCCAGGGTTTGCCAAATGGTTGGCGCAAGGGAGAACCCTCAAAATTTCTTGATCATGCACGCCATGGCTCCTAATGTTGCCGGGGTCATCGGCTCTGCTGTTGCCGCCGGTATTTTTCTGGCAACGCTGGGGTAGTATTGATATCTTTATCGTTAAGGATTCCTAACAGATACCCTGATCACACCGCGAAAATCACCGACCTGGTATCCTATTGCCCGGTCTTTGGGATAATGCTCCGACAAATGCACCTTTACGTTTTCAGCGATAATTTCCGAATCTCCATGACAGGTAAGGCATAACCCGGCGGCTTTCATTGGTTTATAATACCGAAAATGAACTCCCTCTGGCGCTTCGATTTTCTGTACCAATAAACTCGGCAGCTCTCCATCTTGCCGTAAGGCGTTTTCAAAAAACCGCAACGCTTTTTTCTCCAATGAATCCGGGGCGTTGGCCGGATTTCGAAATTTGAAGCTGGTTCGCTTTACCTCCGGAATGTTTTCTGCCTCTTCAGCAATACTACTGGTTAAGCTCCGTGCTTTCGTATTACAAACGCTGATGGCATTCTCAACCCCGCCTTCCCGAATCGCTTCTGCCAGGGCGGTTTTCAGGGTTTCCATTAGTTTCAAGGCTGCCGGCTCGCCCAACGCTTCAACCCTGGCCTTTTCCTCTGCAGATGGCTCGGAAACAATCACTTTAGGGCCGTCACAATTCGATAGAAAAAATATCAGCCATAACAGGTATAAAAATTTGGATATCTGCAAGGTTTTTGCCTCCTTTTTTACTGACAGGCCGCTCACAGCGGTCTGTCAATCTCTGTTGCCAGTTGTTACAGCGGCCAGTCGCGTAAGATGCGCTCGGTTTCTTCCGAATGGCCGCTTTCATCGCGTACCATATCTTCCAACTGCACAGCTAAACCCTTATCGCCGAAAGCTTCCGCTTCTTTAGCGCGTTGGGTGTAGTCTTCTACCGCTTTCCGTTCCGCCGCCAGCACTGCTTCCAACATGACGCGGTTGGACTTAGCTTTTGGCACCGCTCGCGGTACCGTAACCGGCTCGCCGCCCAGGGCAACAATTTTATTGGCCAAATACTGGGCGTGAAGCTGCTCGTCAGCGACTTCCGCCAGAAAAAACTGTGCCAACTGCGGGCGGTAAGGACCGGTTGCTTTGGCAGCATAAGTGATGTACTGAATGATGGCGCTTAACTCCCCGGCCAGGTCTTCATTCAAATGCTGAATTAATGTTTCTTTATTCATTGTAATCTCCTTTTGATTGAGAGTTTTGTGCTATATTTTCTTCTATTTACCGGCTTGTAGCGGTTCTGATTTTTGTAATTTTTCTCCAAAGTCATCTTTACAACACCGAAATGACGATCATGGTTAAGAAATAAGCATAACCAACCCCTGCTCCTATTACGATTGGCCCTAACCGTTTAATCCACTTCTGGATGATGACTTTGGAAAGTGTTGTCATAAATCGATCTTCCCTTGTTCATAATCCCTTAAGCAGACGCCGAAGTTCACGGGCATGACCGGCTTCGTCCGCCGCCATTTCTTCTAATTTTACCTTCAATTCCACTTCATCTAATTCTTCCGCTTGTTTAGCCCGTTCGGTGTAGTTCTGAACATCCTCTAATTCCATCTTGAGGTCTAACTCTAACATCGCTTTTAAATCATCTGGCTTAGCAAATTCTTTTGGCGTAGTGGTGGGTTCTCCGCCGAGATCGACGATCACATCCATAAGAAACGCGGCATGGCCCAATTCATCCTGCCGCTCCCGTTCAAAAATTTCCCGTAGTTCTGCGCCCATCGGGCCAAATGATTTACTGGCTTGATAGGTATAGCGTATAATGGTACCCAATTCTGCTGCCAAATCTTCATTCAGTCCCCGAATGAATTCTTCATGTGCCATGATATACTCCTTTCATTGATTGTTAATGGATATAATTACTTCAGCGGAAGCATCTTTTTCAGGCTTAGCCATTTTATTCAGTTCCGTTACAAAAGTGTCGATTTCCTCATCCCTGAAGCCTTTTTCTTTCGCCGCTTGCTCAAGCGTGCCCCAAATTGGCTCCCCGCAGGCGATACACCTAATTCCCTGTTTCATTAAGTAGCTTACCGACTCCGGAAGCTCGTTAACAAGGTCTTCAATGTATATCTGTTTGTGAATCATGGTTGACCTCCCCAATATTTCTCAAAAAGTTCGCGTACATGTCTGGTTAAAAATAGAGGGATTATTTCACTTTCACATTGCTGTTCAAACCCTCGACAGGCATCGCCGGCAATTTGTTTTGCGTCATTACGATCCTTCGCGGCGCGGATACGTTCCTCAATGCCAAGGCAGTATTTTTCGATCAACTCATCGTCACGGGGCGACCTGGCGGCAAAGTAGCCTTTATCATTTAGTTCTTCCCGATCCATTATCTTCACTCCTTATAAATTTGATTTTTAAACCATTCGTTAACCATCACTAACTTTTTAGATTTTAAAAAAATCATTGGGGTTACAGGCGGTTTATTAATTGACCGCAACCCGTTTTACCGGCACTTCCGCCGCTTCCAATTCATTATTGACGCCCGGTATGTTCCCATCCTTCTCCAGCCAGTTGTAGATGGTAGGCAGCACAAACAGAGTCAGGAAGGTGGCGGTGATCAGCCCGCCGATGACCACTGTCGCTAATGGCCGCTGCACCTCCGAACCCGGCCCCACGTTAAAGGCCATAGGGATAAATCCCAGGCTGGCCACCAGGGCGGTCATTAGCACTGGTCTCAGCCGGTTGGCTGCGCCTTCCATCACTGCTTTCCGCACGTTTTTCCCTTGATGACGCAATTCATTCAGATGCGCCACCAGCACAATCCCGTTTAATACCGCCACCCCAAAAAGCGCCACAAACCCGATGCTGGCGGAGACGGAAAGATACAGCCCGCGAACCCAGAGCAAAAAAATACCCCCGGAAAGCGCAAAAGGCAGATTCAGGAAAATCAGCAGCACGTAGCGGATTTGCCCGAACATCATGTACATCAAGCCCAGAATGATGAACAGCGAGAGCGGCACCACGATGTAGAGATGGCGCATGGCCCGTTGCTGATTCTCGAGCGCCCCGCCGTACTCCAAAAAATATCCTGGCGGGATTTCCACACTCTTTTCGATTGCCGCCTGCAAATGGGCCACATAGCTGCCGATGTCAATATCTTCCAGATTGGCGCCAACAACAACCCGCCGCCAGCCATTTTCCCGGGCAATTTCCCGTGGGCCTTCCTGCGCAGTAATGTTCGCCACTCGCTTCAGCGGAATAAATCCGCCGTTCGGCAGGTGCACCGGAACTTCTAAAATCTTGTCAAAACTGTTGCGGATGTCTTCTGGAAAACGCAGCACGATATCAAAGCGGCGCTGCCCTTCAAACACCTCGCTGACTGCCTGGCCGCCGATGCCCGCTTCCACCACCCGCTGCACGTCGTCCACATTGAGGCCGTAAAAAGCCACGGCATCGCGATCAATCTCGATATTCAAATACGGCTGGCCGCTGGTCTGCTCCATATAAAAATTGGCGGTGCCGGGCAGCTCCTGAACCACCCGGGAAATACCTCTCCCGATGCGGTTCAGCGTTTCTAGTTCTTCTCCATAGATTTTTACCGCCACATCGGATTTCACCCCGCTGGTCAATTCATCCACCCGCATGGCAATCGGTTGAGTGAAGTTGTAGGCCAGTCCCGGTTCGGTTTTCAGGTAGGGGAGAATTTCCTCCGCAATCTTTTCCTTCCTCATCCCGGGGCGCCACTCGTCTTCCGGTTTCAGGATTACCCAGACATCCGTTTGATGCACGCCCATCCAGTCGTTGGCCAGATCGGAGCGCCCGGTTTTGGGTACAACGGTTTGAATTTCGGGAATGTTTTTTTTCAACTGCCCGGCCAGCCAGTCGGCATTTTCCAGCGATTCCCGCAGGGTAACGCTGGGCATGCGAATTTGCTCTACCAAAATCGAACCTTCATCCAGTTCCGGGAGAAATTCGGTTCCCATAAACGAGGCTACCACCAGCGAAATAGCAAAGACCGTCCCGGCAACCGGCAACACAATTTTTTTATGATCGAGGTGCCAGCGCAGCAGTTTAGTGTAGCGCGGTTTTAACCAGTCAATCAGATAGTTCTTTTTCACCTTAACACCGCGGCGGAAGACAATCGCCGCCAGGGCCGGTATATATACCAGCGCCAGGATCAGCGAACCGAATACCGCGGTGGCAACTGTGATGGCCATCGGGCGAAACAAGATGCCTTCCATGCCACTGAAGGTCATGATGGGCACGTAAACCATCAGGATGATCAGCACCCCGAAAAAAATCGGGCGGGCTACCTCGTGAGCTGCCTGGCGCATGACCGGTATTTTGGGCTGTTTGTTTTTCTCGCTCTCCTGCAAGCGATGCACCATATTTTCCACCATCACCACCGAACCATCCACCACCATGCCGAAGTCGATGGCGCCGAGGCTCATCAGGTTGGCTGCCAGGCCAAATTCCCGCATCCCGATGAAGGCAAAGAGCATCGAAAACGGGATGACCGAAGCCACGATCAAGGCCCCGCGAATTTCTCCCAATAATGCTAACAGCACTGCAATCACCAGGAAACCGCCTTCCACTAAATTGGTGGTCAGCGTGCCGGTGGTGCGATCCACCAGGTCGGATTGGTCGTAAAATTTTTCGATGCGCACCCCTTCCGGCAGGCTTTTATTGACCTGGGCAATCTTTGCCTCGATGTCGTTGATGACCTCCCGCCCGTTGCCGCCGCGCAGCATCATCACAATGCCGGTAACGATCTCTCCCCGGCCATCTTGTGTAACCCCGCCCTGGCGCAATTGCCGGCCGATCTTTACCCGGGCAACATCGCGCAGAAACACCGGGCGGCTGTCTAACTCGGTCACGATAATATTCTCAATATCCTGCTGATTGCGGATCTGGCCGTAACCGCGAATGATGTATTGCTCGCGATTGTGTTCCAGGTAATTGCCGCCGGAAACGCTGTTATTGGTGGCAATCGCTTCCATGACCTCCTTAATCCCGATGCCGAAGGTGCGCAGCTTTCCGGGGATGACGGTTACTTCATACTGCTTCACAAACCCGCCGAAGGAGTTGATCTCGGTAACGCCCTTGATGGTTTTCAACTGCGGAGCGATCAGCCAATCCTGGATGGTGCGCAGTTCGGTCAGCGAATAGCCATCCCCGCGAACCGCGTATTGGAAAATTTCCCCCAGAGCGGTGGAAATAGGTCCTAACTGCGGTGAAGAAACACCTTCCGGCAGTTCATCGGCAATGCTCTGCAGCCGCTGACTGACCATCTGCCGCGCAAAATAGATGTCCGTATCTTCCTCAAACTCAATAGTCACCGCCGAAAGCCCGAATTGGGAAATAGAGCGCACTTCCGCCACCTTTGGCAGCCCGTTCATGGCGGTTTCAACCGGGTAGCTGACCAGTTTTTCCACGTCATACGGAGAATAGCGTCCCGCTTTGGTGATTACCAACACCTGCACCGGCGTCACGTCCGGCAGCGAATTGATAGGAATCTGGCGCAGCGCTTGAAAGCCCCCAAACGCCATCAACGCTACCAGCGCCAGCGCCACGTATTTCTGCCGCAAACTGAAGTCAATAATTTTCCGAAGTATCATTTCTCACCCCTGTTTAATTAGCGTTGGGTGATTTAGTGATTTGGTGATTTGTTTGGATTGCACCAATAACCATTCATTCACCAAATCGCCCAATCTAACATTTCCGAACTCCCAAATCGCCATCATTCTTCCGCAAACTCCCCATACTTGCCCAGCGCTTTTAAGCTGAACACCTGGCTGACGGCGACCTCCTCCCCGCCTTGCAGGCCGGATTCCACGATCACGCTTTGGCCAGTTATTTTGCGAACATCGATGAAGCGTTTTTCATAAATAAATTCATCCTGTTTCACAAAAACGGCTGCTTGTTCGCCTTCATACTCTACCGCCGTTAGGGGAACCGTGAGAACCGCTTCCGGGATTTGCGCGAAAATATTGAGCTGTACGTTCTGCCCGGGCCGCGGCCAATGCTGCGGCGTATTCACCAGCACATTCACAGTGATGGATTTATTCACTTCATCCAGCGTCGGCACGATGGTATGAATTTGCGCTTCAAGCATTCGTTGTGGAAATTCCCGCAGGGAGATAGCGACGCGATCACCGGGCTTCAGGATGGAGCCGTCTTCCGGCGCCACAAAACCCTTTATCAGCACCTTATCGGTATTTACTACAGTAGCCATTTGTTGGTAGGCGGTCACGGCCTGTCCCATGTCGATCAAGTGTTCGGTAATGACGCCATCGATTGGCGACAGGATTTTCAAATGGGCGTGTTTCTCGTTGCCAGTTTGCCAGCTATCGATTTGTGCTTCGGTAACCCCGACTGCCAATAAACGGGCGTAGGCGGCTCGAGTGGCGACGTTGGCGCGGGAGCGATCTGTCTGTGCCTTCTCCAAATCCCGCCGGGAGCGGATTTTCTTCTCCACCAATACTTGCATCCGTTCCAATTGGCTTTTTTGATAAGTTTCTTCTGCCATTGCCTGCAGATAGTCCGCCACCAGGTTAGCAAATTCCAGGCTTTCCAGTTCCAGCAGCGCCTCGCCTTTACGTACGTTTTCGCCCTCGTGGGCGTGGAGGGCAATCACCAATCCGTTGATCGGCGCGCTAATGACCGAGATACGGTCCGGCGCTGGTAATACCACCCCCGGCACTGCTACCGGGTACGAAAAATTATCTTTTTGCACGATGACGGTTTGAATATTCAATTCTTGCGCCTGCTGTTCACCCAGCTTTACCAGTTGATGTTTCGGCGCTGCTTTCTGCCCGGTGAGTGAGGGTGGAAGGGCAATATTCTCTTCCACTGCGGCAGGAACCGTCTCATTTGAGCAGGAAAAGAAAACCAAACCACCCAACATTACAAGCGCGAGAGCAATATACTTTCCAGGCCCGTGTAATATTTGAATGAAAGTTTTCATGAAATACTCCTTCATAATAGCGCTATAATTTCATTAATTATATAAAGTTACCGTTCTAATTCCAGTGCGATTTGACGTAAACCCTCAATTCTTTACTCACTACGCCAATAATCCAACAATCCGATAAACCATTTTTTCATCCCCGCCTTTTGAGAATGAAAAAACCTAATACACCAGATCCGTATTTAAAAAACTCTCCAACTCGATCAATTGCCTGTAATAATCCCGTAAGGCATCGTAGTAGCGCTTTTGGCTGTTGAGATAAGTTCGCTGCGCCTCTAACAACACCAGGATGTCTAACTCTCCCAAGCGGTATCCTTCCAGGATCAATTGCAGCAACTGTTCCGATTGGCGGCGAATGGTTTGATGATAGCGGCGAATGGTCGCCAGGCTGGTCTCGTACCCGTGCCAGGCATCTTCGATCCGGTTTTTCAAATCGAGTTTGACCGCCTGCTGATCCCAGGAAAATTGCCGCTGCCGCGCTTTGGCGGTTTGGATATTGCCGCGCTGGTTTAAGGGAAACCACAAGGGGATTTGTAACCCGATTTCAAACCCGTAAAAATCGTAGCCGCTGCCAAAGTCCTGGCGGTAAAAATTGAGATTCAAGTCCGGCAAAAAATCGCTCCAGGCTTCCCGCACGCCCCAGCGGGCCGCGGCAAGGTTCCGGGACACGCTGCGATAAAGGGGCTGCGCGGCCATTCCTTCCAGCGCGGTATGTTGATTGATATTTACCTCTACAAAAACCAGAGTATCGGGAAACTGAATCCGGTAGGTTTGCGTCTCAGGCGGTAACCCGATCAGGTTGAAGAGACTGTATCGCGCCTGGTGCCAGGATCTTTCCGCCTCGCTTAAATCATTTTCCGCCTCCGCTACCAGGATTTCCGCTTTCATTAATTCTAATTCCGAAGCTTCTCCCGTTTCCACCCGCGCGGCGGGGGCCCCGGCCCATTC
>CAXHHS010000094.1:0-13163 GCA_964015645.1 uncultured bacterium | reverse complement strand
TACACCAAGAAGCTCGTCGGCAGCGTCAGATGTGTATAAGAGACAGGCGCTAAAGTTTGGGTTTTTGCAAAACCCGATCCCGCCGCAGGAGGATATTGGCAGCTTCGGGAAATTTCCGGGCAAAACGGTTACAATTCCCAAAACAGCCTGCGTGCCGCTTTTGGGTTGGGCACGGCAACGATTGTCGATTCACTGCGAATAGAATGGCCCTCCGGCCTTTCAATAACGATGACTGATGTTGCGATCAACCAATTTATGACCATTGCCGAAACGATTCCCAACGGTTTTTTGCGCGCTAATTTTTCCGCGGATAAAATAGAAGAACTCCACGACGATTCCTTAGTCGTTCGCTTTAGCGATTTATCGTTAAGCGATCCCAATTCACCGATCACAACCTGGGAATGGGATTTTGATAATGACGGAACAATTGATGCAACCGAGCAGCACCCGGTTTGGACCTATCGTGGAAATGATCTATATAGCGTGCGATTAACGGTTTCTAACGGTGCAAATTCGCTCTCGAAAGTACGGGAAAACTATATTCGGGTCGATGGCGTGGTAGGCATTGAGGATTCCCCGGGGACATTGCCTGCGGAATTCATCTTACGCCAAAATTATCCTAATCCCTTCAATCCCTCAACTACTATCGAATATGAACTATCCAAAACTTCGACAGTCGTGTTAAAAATCTATAACAGCCTGGGGAAAACCATAAAAACGCTGGTCAATTTCGTTCAAGCGCCCGGCAGCAAATCCGTCGTTTGGGATGGCCGCGATGATGGTGGCAACCTGGTTAGCTCCGGCGTTTACCTCTATAAAATTATAGTAAAAAATGATGCCCAAACGAAAAAGCTGCTGCTGCTGCGCTGATAATCGTCAAATCATTAATATTGTATATCCAATAAGTTTCGGGTTTAAGCGCAGAGATCGCTTCTGTCCGTTGCTACTTGCCACTTGCAACGTTCTGTTGCCTTCCGGTTATTTTTAAAATTTTGATTTGTTTCTCGCTCCCAAATCCCTTATAATATTTTTTTAACTTTATTCGTATAGCCTGCTTTTTACCCTCGCTATTCGATTTATGTGCTTTCCAGATGGGGTCTCAAAATAATTCATTATTCTAATTTTTAAACAGGAGGATCAGCCTATGATTACTCGTAAATTAATGGTTATATCGTGTCTAATGTTGACGTTGGGAATTGTTTTGTTGTCCCCGGCATTTGCCAAAAAACCACCCGGGAACCAAAAGATGGAGGTGCTGGCGAATGAGCATGAAACCTCTGTTCGCAAGGGAAATATGCGGGTAAGCGAGGAGAGCGGCGCACCGCTGGCGATCTATCGCTTAAATTATACTCTGAAGGCGGATACGCCGGAAAATATGGCTCGCCAATACCTAAAGGCACAAGCCAAGCTATTTAAAATTAAAGCGGATTTATCCGAGGCGCGGCATTATGTAACCAAGCAAACGCCGGCTGGCCATCACGTTCGCTTTCAACAATATGTTGCCGGATACCCGTTATACCGCGGCGATATGGTTATTACGATTAATCATCAGAATAAAGTGGTCTTTGTTTCCAGTAATTTCAAGCCGTTGGCGAGACTGGATAATCCCGTAGCCCGTGTTTCCCTCGATGCCGCGGAGCAGATGGCCAAAAGTTATCTCAATATCCAGGGCGCAATCGATCTTTTAAAAAAGGAAACAGTGGTTTATTACAATAAAGGCGTTACCCGGTTGGCGCAAAAAATTAATATTATTCCGAAAGAAGAAATGTTTGGGGATTGGGAAGTGCTAATCGATGCCCATACCGGAGAAATTTTTCGGGTGGAAGATCGGGCATTTTACAGCGGCCCGCGCAAAAGCGCCGTGAATGGTACCGGTACGGTCTTCGATCCCGATCCGCTGACAAGCTCCGGCGCTACTTATGGCGATCCCGGGTTTACCGATGGTGGTGATGGCGATACTCCGCAACTCCTCGGGCAAATTTTTACGCGGGATTTGCTTGATATTACTTTCGACGGCGTCAACTTCAATCTTGATGGCCCCTATGCCAGCATTATCGATTTTGAATCGCCGTTTTTGGGCACATTTAGTCAAGCAACGGATGATTGGAATTTTACCCGCACCGAATCGGGATTCGAAGCGGTCAATGTTTATTATCACCTGGACGCGTCCATGCGCTACATCAACGAAACATTAAACGTTCCACTAACGCCTTTTCAATATGCCGGGGGTGTCCAGGGAGACCCGCATGGTTTAAACGGGGCGGATAATTCCCATTACCTTCCCGGCAGCGGCCGGCTAGCCTGGGGCGAAGGTTGTGTAGACGATGCTGAGGACGCCGACGTTATTCTCCACGAATTAGGCCACGGCATTCACGATTGGTTAACCAACGGAAATCTCTCCCAGGTAAACGGTCTAAGCGAAGGTAGTGGTGACTATTGGGCAAACTCTTATAATCGTGGCAAAGGGTTTTGGACTCCCGCCGACCCCCAGTATTGGTGGGTGTTCCAATGGGACGGCCATAATGAATGTTGGGGCGGGCGAAGAACCGATTATACCGCAACCTATCCCGGCGGATTAATCGGGCAAATCCATACTGACGGCCAAATATGGTCTTCCGCTCTCATGCAAATTTGGGACGACATCGGTAAAGAAGCCTGCGATAAAAACTTTTTAGTCGGCCTGGCAATGACGACGTTCAATACCAACCAGGAAGACGCAGCCCAGGCCTTTGTTCAGGCGGATATCGATAACTTTGGCGGTGCAAATTTAACCAGCATCTTATTCTGGTTTACCGAAAGAGGTTATGATGTATCGGCGCCATTCCTCACCTTTGATATGGATTTGGATGATGGGTGGAATATGATTAGCGCGCCATATACATTAGCGGATAATGATTATGCCAGCAATTTTCCAAATGCGACCGCACCGCCGTTTTTATTTGATGGCGCTTACCAGGGCACAAATACCATGGATCCCTGCATTGGATACTGGCTGCATAACTCTGCGATTGAAACTGTAACGCTGCCCGGCGTCACCGTCGAGGAATGTGTATTAAACCTCGATACCGGTTGGAATTTAGTCGGCGGCCCTTCCTGCGATGTGCCAATTGCCAACATCGATGACCCCAACACTATTATCCAGGGTCAAATATTCGCCTTTAATGGCGCTTATATCGAAGCAACAACGATTGAGCAAGGAAAAGCCTATTGGGTAAACGCCAGTGAGGTTGGAACCATTACGATTTCTTGCGCTACAGTAAAAACAAATAAATCTGCCGTTGCCATTCGCGATCGTTTGGAATTGGATCAGCAAAGCAGCATTGAAATTAACGCTGCAAATGGCGCCGCTCAAAAACTTTATTTTGGCGTGGCTTTGCCGGATGATGTCAAAAAAGACCATTTCCTGATGCCGCCGGTACCGCCGAACAGTATTTTTGATGCCCGAATATCCGGCGATCTAAAATTAACCGACGCTGAAGAGATTCTGATCAAGGTGCAAGCAAGCGAATTCCCGCTAACCATTCGTTTCGCGAACCTGGCACTGGAAGACGGCTGGCAATACAAATTAGAAGCAATGGCCGGAGAGACTGTTTTGGAAGAGTACCCGGTGTTTGAAGGCCAGGCGATTACCCTCACCAACTCCCTGGCGAAAACACTAAAACTCAGCAAAGTGGAAGGCAATCTCCCGATTGCATTTGCAGTCGAACAAAATTATCCCAACCCGTTTAATCCCACAACGGAAATTCGCTACGCAATTCCCGCAACGGAAAAAGTAAGCGTTGTGATCTATAATTCGTTAGGGCAGGCGGTAAAAACCCTGGTTTCCCAAACCCAGGAAAGCGGCAGCTATACCGTTACCTGGAATGCCACCAATGATAACGGCATAAAAGTTGGCAGCGGTGTGTATTTCTACATGGTGAAAGCAGGTGAGCATAGTGCTATTCGCAAGATGCTCCTATTGAAATAACTCCTATAACCTGCCAGGCTTCCTAAACCTGGCAGGTTTGTTTTATAATAGTGGAGTAGAAATTAGGAATATCTACAATTGTAAGCATCCTGAGTGGTGATTTCGTAATCTGGAACCATAAATCAAAGGGTGCGGTACCACATCACAATTCAAAAATATGACCAAACTCCCCAAACCAATTCCGGTATTCGATTTACATTGCGATCTATTGAGCTATCTTGCCCATGCACCGCATGGCAGCCCCATGAACGAAGATGACATCGGCGCAGCAATTCCCCATTTGCAGCGGGGGAATGTCAAATTGCAAGTAATGGCGATTTACACCTCCTCCACAACACCCAACGCCGATTTTGGATTGCGCCAAAGCAAAATTTTCAAAAACCTGCTCAGTGAATACAGCGATGTTTTGGAAGCGCCCGATTTTGCCAATGGCGTGGTTGATGTACCCGCTGGCGATAAGATAAAAATCATTGCTGCCATCGAAAACGCTTCCGGGTTTTGCGGGGAAGATGATCACCTTGACAGCGGATTTCGGAACCTGGAAACCATCATCAACACCGTTGGCCGGATTCTTTACATCGGGATAACCCATTGGAGCGAAAACCGCTTTGGCGGCGGTAACGACTGCCATACCGGTTTGAAGGAAGACGGCAAAATCCTGCTGGACTATCTCGATGGCCGCCGCATCGCAGTCGATTTTTCCCATTCCAGCGACGAGCTGGCCCTTGATATTTTAAATTACATTGAAAAGAAAAACCTCGATATTCCCGTTATCGCCAGCCATTCTAATTATCGGGAGGTGCATCATCACGAGCGAAATTTACCGAAAGAACTTGCCCGGGAGATTATTCGTAGAGAAGGCCTTATCGGGATGAATTTTCTTCAACCATTTGTGCATGACAAAAACCCGGAAGCATTAGTTGATCATATTTTATACGGTTTAAATCTCGATGGTGAGCGCAGCATTGCCTTTGGTGCGGATTTCTTTTACGAGGCAATGGCGCTGCCAAGTACTGAGTTTGAGATATTTTTCTTTGATGAGCACTGCAATGCCAGTAAATTCCCGGCTATTTTGGAAACGTTAAGCCGGCATTTACCGGTTGAAGATATTCAAAATATCAGCCACTTAAACGTTCTGCGATATATCCAAAACCTGTGGAGTTTTGATTGAACCCTTCTTCCATTCCTTCGCTGCCCGGAAAATCAAAGCCGTACTTAATGGCTCATCGCGGCAATAGCGTAAAGTGCCCGGAGAATACTATGGCTGCCTTCCGCCAGGCAATTGCCGACGGTACGGACATTATCGAAACCGATCTCCACGTTAGCGCCGATGGCGTTTTTGTTTGCATTCATGATGAGACGGTTGATCGCACCACCAACGGCAGCGGGCGAGTGGAAGAAATGTCCCTCGCCGAGCTAAAAAAACTCAGTGCTTTTTATGGAAGGGAAGAGTTCTCAGCAGAAAAAATCCCGGCACTTTCCGAGCTAATCGAAATATTACCGGATGATGTTGCCCTGGCATTAGAAATCAAAACCGACCGGTTTTTAGAGTCGGCGGTTCATCAAAAGTTAATAAAGCAATTGGCAGATGCCCGGCTTCTAGATCGCACCATCATCCTCTCGTTTTCTCTTGATCATTTGAAAGCCGTTTACAAGACCTCAAAAGAACTCCACACCGGCTGGATTACGCTTTCCAAATTAACACCGCTGCGCGGCCCGCACATGCTAGGGGCGTTTTGGCCGTTGCTATTGTTAAACCCCTTTTATGTGAAAATTGCCCATTCCCGCAACCAGGCCATCTGCCCGCTCGATCCGTTGCCGGATTCCCGCTTATGGCTTTATCGAATATTAGGCTGCGATGCCATTTTAACGGATGACCCCGGCACAACCGGTTTGGCGTTGCGCAAGCATCGCGGCACAAAACTGCTTGAATCGTCAGTGTGATTTTGGAAGGAAAAGGATAAAAACTCAAGGGGAACACGGATAACGCCGATGACACGGATTTACACAGATTAAACAAATATTCAGGAATTCCCCGGTTCATTGAAGAAAAAGAACGAGCGATTGGGCACAGAACTCAACAACCGCCGAAAAACCCTGCGCGGTTTCGGCCAGCGATGGGGAACCTGGTCGAGCGTCATTGTGGCCGCTTCTTCTCCGGCATTAATAATTTCGCGATAGCGGTCGAATTCATACCAGAAATATTCCTTTATCGGCGGAGAAATTAGCAAATCCGGGTTGGAAAGACGTTCTTGCGATCTCGTGTAAGACATAATCGCTCCGGCACGCATAATAACTTCCAACACATTTTGATATTCGGTTTCCGGGTGTAATTTCGGATGCACATCGACGGCAACCACAAAATCCGCTCCCAATTCCCGGGCAAATGGAACCGGTAAGTTATGGGTTACGGCGCCGTCCACCAGTTTTTTGTCACCCAACTGCACCGGTGGAAAATACCCCGGAATGGTGCTGCTGGCCAGAATAGCAGTTCGAATATCACCGGTTTGAAATAAATGCGGTTTTCCGGAAACCAAATCCGTGGCGTTACAGGCAAATGGAATTGCGGTTTCGTTAAGATCGCCTTCGGCAATTAAATAGTGGATTGCTGCCCGAAGTCTCTCCGATTTTAACAGTGATGCCCGCCGGTTAACCAGGGTTAACACAATCCAATCTTTTACACTCCGGGATAGTTGTTGAAAATAAGCATCATCCAGCGCCGATTTTTTTCGTAGTAAATTTAGTCCCAATCCGAAGAACACTTCGGTATGAAAAAATTCATAGAGTTTTTTTTTCGACTGCCTCGGCGTCGGGAGTTTGGGCATACATGCCGCCGACAATCGCCCCAAAACTGCAACCGACAATTTGATCAATTTTAATATTGGCATTTTCCAGCGCCTTCAACACCCCAACATGCGCCAGCCCCCGGGCGCCGCCGCCGCCCAAAACTAATGTGATGTTCATTATCTCTCCCTTGTCATCATTCTTCTGTGCGAATTTCATTTTATACGCCATTCGCAGTTTCGATGTTCGTTAGAGGCTGTTTGAAAATTTGCCACAAAGGCACTAAGCCTCAAAGAATCACAAAAAAATCATTGAAAATTATAAGAAAACTTGGTGAAACTTGGTGTCTTTGTGCCTTAGTGGCGAGTATTTCCACTTTCCAAACACGCTCTTAGAAAATTGGGTTTCGTATGAGATACGAATTTCCACTCAATTTAAATTAACAACAAAAATAAGGAAACCAAGAAAAAAGGCTGGAACGTCAAATTTTAAAGTGTTGAAGTAAGCTCTTCAAATGTCAGGGGATCGATATCCAGCTTGTACATGTGCTGGAGGATGTTGTATTTTACCATAATGTCGTCAACATAGTCGATGGTTTCGTTAAAACCGTAAAAGTATCCGAAAGAGGGAACCCCCTGTTCCCAAACCTCCAGGTGCAGGCTCCATTGGTCGGTGGTTAACAGTGGCAAACATTCTTTCACTGCTTCCCAGGATTGGGGATCCAACCCTTTAAAGCGGGCGATTTCCTGGGCGTCGTACACCCGGGCCGGGCCGGCATTGTAAGCCGCCAGGGCCAGCCTCAAGCGGTTTTCCGGATCGGCATTGGGAAATAGCTGAAGCTGCTTATACATGTGGTAAATGCCGGCGGTAATGTTTTCCCGGGGGTCTTTGCTGATGTAGGCAATATCCAGCTCGCGAGTAATTTCCCGGGCGGTTCGCGGCATAATTTGCATTAACCCCATGGCCCCAACATGGCTGCGGGCATTTTCCTTAAAAAAGGATTCTTTCAGGATTTGGGCGATAATGAGTCGCCAATCCAGCCCGTACCATTTGGAATATTTGCGAATAATCGGGAAAAATTTCTTGATCTGCTGGCTAAAATTTCGCGGTAACTGCCGGCGGCGGAATTCTTCCACCTGGGCATTTTGCCGCTTTTTTTCTTCAATCTGCTGCTCAATTACTGACATCAAACTGTCCTGTTCGGCAGCGGCGCGCTCCGGCGGTACCGGGTTATTTTGGCAGCCGCTAAACCATAGCAGCAGAATGAGGGAAATCCCTCCCCAATGTCCATATTGCTGTTTCATCGTCTTTTTAGTTAAAGCTCATACCGATAATGACACCAACGATTAGGCCAATCATGATGAAAATACCGCATACGACCACCCCAACTGCCAGGTTGCCTTTTTCCAGCTCCGTGGCAATGTGAAAATGGGTTACCCGGTTAAACAACCGGTAGGCAATAATAGCCGCTGCAATTCCAATCACGACGCCGCCAATACCATACACAAATTGCAGTATGGTATTAAAAATTAAATGTTCTGACATACATTTTCCCCTTTCCGCATGGGTTTTTATTGGAATAGATTATTTTTTAAATACACTTTTTATCCCTGCTGTCATTCAATTTAAGCGCTTTAAAAAACAAGTTGTAGTAGCAGTTGCAGTATAATTTTACTGCCACCTGCCGCTGCTACTGCCACTTGTCAATTCAGTTCCGAATTAGACAATGGCAGCATCCCTATTCCCTGGGAAAAGATAAAATAAAATACGCCAGTAACGTATTTAAAGCTCCTTCCAAAAACATATTTGCGCCGATCGCCAGCCCGGAAGCCGCTGCCGCCCATATCGAGACCGCGGTCCAAATTCCGGAAGCTGCTCCTCTTTCGCCAAAGATGATCCCGGCACCTAAAAAACCGACGCCCACGGCAACATGTGCGGCGGTTTTTCCCGGGTCAGACAGGTAGCGATTAAGCGATACGATCATTAACAAACACGATCCGGCAGCAATTAAAGCATGCGTTGGCACGCCGAGAAACTTTAATGCAATTTGACGTCTAAGACCAATCAAGCAGCCGCATAAAACAGCAACGAGCAGTTTGAAAATATTACTTATAAGAGGAATTATTTCTTGCATTATCTCACTTTTTTAAAAAAGAGTTTAACGAAAAACGCCGTATTTAGTCAAATTCTTTTTGCTTTTTCAAATAGAAACATGGTATTGGACGGTTATAAAATGTGAGGCAAATCCGGTATTTAAACGAGTTAGGTGTGGTGTTTGCGGCCTGGTTTACCGGCTCATTATTTCCAGCATCCCTTGTTGAAGGTAAGCAGATTTTCGAATCATTTTCGCCAGCGCAGCGTCGCCAACCTGTTGAAGCTGGCGGCTCAGCACCCCGGCGTCTTCGGCGGAAGGGAAGGTTTCATAAAGACCGGAGAGGTAGATACGAAACCCCTCGCTCTTTCGCTGTTGCGCCCAAATCGTTAATAGCGGTAGCAGGCCGTTAATAAAAAACTGTTTTAAGCGCAACGTGCCGATGGTATACCGCGGCAGTTGTTTGTATTGGAATAAGACACCCAGGGAATTGGCTATTTGCGTGTCAAATGGTATTTGTAAGGCTTGCTTCCATTGCGCTGCGGCAATTTTAGCGGGGGGACGTTCCATCGCAGTATTCAACAATTGTTGAAACAATGCCGGGGATTGATAGTGGTATAAAAGCTGTGCCAATGCTGCTAATCGCAAATAGGGACTGTTCAGCGGGCGAAGGCGGGAAAAATGCCAATCGGTTTTTTGTAACAGCGGGCAAACCCCGCGCTCCCGGAAATACTTCTGCCAGTGAACCGGCAAGTTTAAAGATGGCTTGTGTTTCTGTTTGATGAAACCGGGAATATCAGGCAATAAATTGGCTCGTAAAACCAGGTAAACCCAAATCGAAAGCGGCGAGCGTTGCATTGGCGAAATTGCGTTATAAACCTGCGACGGTGGGGTTTCCCACAATAACTGCCGTAACGGAAACTTGTTTTTGGCATATCCTAACGTTTCCGCGAATATAATATAAAGGCAATCCTCCGGCGAAAAGTAGCGCAGCCATTCGCGAACCCGGCTGATTTTACGGTCAAACCGCGCTTCCGCATAACGGGCAATCAGCGGCTGGGAAAGCGGTATGGCCGGCAGTATCTCCCGGCACTGCCGGGCTGTATGATGCTCTAACGACACCATTCGCTCCCGCCACTCTGCCCCCGGCAGGGCCAGTTGCCGGTTTAATATCACATGGGGAAACCGTTCTGCTAATTCTTCCGAAATATCGTTCGGCGCTTCCCAAACAATATGAACCAATACATTCCGGTAACGAGCATCCTGGTGATGGCCATGGCGAAACCAGGCCTCCGGCGTTACATGGAATTCCACATCCCCCCGGCAGCGCACGCCGCCGATCTCCAGTTCCGCATCTAAAAAATCCGGGCCATTATCTTCGTTTAAACGCCCGGGATTTAGAATCCGCAGCGATTGGCCATCGGTCGTTTCCAGCGGCGTTTTTAAAAGCGCCGGATCCCGGTAGGTCCAATAAAGCCAGCGTTCGGGAATGTTGTTTTCTTTTATTTTTGCCGCTTGCATAAAATTTTTTTTCAAATGATATTACAATCGCAATATAATATTTAGAATATTGAAATTGCAATATAGAATTAAAAAGACAAAACTATTTTTTCTATGAATGGTTCAATTCTACTTTGAAAAATTAGATAAGAACCTGTAAATTAGAGATTTAAATTCTTTTTTCCTAACAGGAGAGGGGGCCGGGGGTGAGGTTACAAGTTGGCAAAGAGTAAATCTAAATTTGAAAAGGTCGGTCATGGAAATTGACAAACCCGCGGTGGGAAAACGCCTTCAAAAAATAATGCAACAGGCGCAAGTAACCCAAAAAGACCTGGCGGAATTATTGGGAATCAGCCAACCGGCGGTCTCGCAATATTTGCAGGGTCGCATTCCGCCCGGCGATGTGCTGTTAAAAATCGCTCGCCTGGGAAATACCACCATCGAATGGTTGTTAACCGGGGAGAAAAACGGTCGGGGGGCATTCAATCAAATAAAAGAACCGCCCCCGGCGTATGGCACGAAGGCGGTTCTTTTTGATCTGTGGGAAAAACTCCCTTCCAACATCCAAAGTGATTTGCTTACATTAATCCGGCATATCCTTACCCATGCATCACGTAAAACATAGTACGTGCTGCAAAAATCTTCGATTTTCAATCATCAATATGCAACCGTATCACCCGGCGTAGCCGAATAGCCGCCCGTGATCCTGCAACCCTTGTGGGTCTAATATGGTGATTTTGCCCCGGGATAGCTTTACAAAATGGGATTTTTCAAAATCTTTCAGAATCCGGCTGACCACCTCCCGTGCCGTGCCCAATTCGCGGGCAATATCGGCATGGGTCATTTTTAAGCGGTTGTGATGGCGTGGTTTCGACCGCGCTAAAAAGTGTGCAATTCGCTCATCAACCCGCTGGAATACCAGCGATTCAACCTTGGAGATAATCTCCGTTAAATGGCCGGAAAAGAGGTTGAAAATATACTCGCGCCAAAAATCATGGCGGTTCAGCCAATCGCGAAATACGGTTGAGGGAATCTCGATAATCCGGGTGCGTTTATCTGCCACGGCATAGGCCGGAAAATCCCCGCCGTTCATAATGCAAAAGGCGGATAATATACAACTTTCCCCCGGTTTCACTTTATAGAGCGTTACTTCCCGCCCGCAATCGTCGGCTTTATAAACCCGCACTTCCCCGGATTGTACCAGGTAAAAATGGTGGCAGCGGTCGCCTTCCATTGTTAAAAAGTCGCCCCGGGAATAGTGTTTGTGACCGGCATACTGCTCAAATTCCTGCTGCAATTTTATACCGGCGTTTTTGAAGAACGGAAGCAAATATTCCACATCATTATACATATTCTTCTACCCTTTCTCTGCTGATGATTCGATTTAATCAATTTACCGTTCCCAAAGTTTCTCTGTTTTGCTCCCGCTGAATTACGTTTCAAAATATGTGCCAGGTTTGGAAAGTTTGCGCATTTTTTTTTGAAGTGTTGTATATTAAGGCGTTAGCGCTTTTTATCCTCCGGAATGAGGATTAAGAATGGTGAATTGTGGGGAGGCGCACGCAAGTTTTGCGCAGATGGGTGCATAATGTGCGCAGCGAATTTCTTTATTAATCAAAAACTGTTTAGTTCAACAATCCAAAAATTCTTAGAGGTTGAATAACCATGCTGAAAAGCTATCTCAAACTCGCCCTTCGCAACCTGTCCCGCACGCGACTCTTTTCGATGATCAACATTTTCGGGTTGGCTGCCGGGTTAACCTGCGCCATTTTGATTTTGCTATACATCGATCACGAACTAAATGTTGACCGGATGTTTTCGAATAGCAACCGAATTTATCGCATTAACAGCGAGTGGAAAGACCCGGCAATGGGAATGCCCTTTACCACGCTTTCGCCGTTGGGATCAACGCTTGTGGAAGAATACCCGGAGGTGGTCGAAAACAGCGTTTGCTACACCTTAATTGCCGCCCAGTTAACCATTGAAGGCAAGGACAATTACCGCGAAAATATGATGGTGGTCGATTCCACCTTTTTCCGATTATTCGATTTTGAATTCCTGCACGGGAATTCCGCTGAAGCCCTTACCCAGCCGAACTCGGTAGTCATCAGCGAATCGATGGCGCAGAAATATTTCGGAACCAGCGACGTTTTAAACCGCACCATCAACTTTCACCTTTGGCAGGGAAATGCCCGCCGGGATTATCAAATCAGCGGTGTGTTGAAGGAATATCCCTATAATTCGATTACCTATCTCGATGAAGACTATTACGGTTTGATTGTCCCCATGCAAAACGTCGGTGATTTTTTCGCCCCGAATTTTGCGACGAATTGGGATAATCACTATGCGATCAATTTCGTGCTGTTAACGGAAGGCAGCTCCCCGGATGCCCTTGCGCAGCAGTTTCCAACGGTGCTGAAAAAACCTGCTTCGGAAGAAGTGCAAAAAAACCTGGCACCGAAATTGTAGCAGTTAAGCGAAATTTATATGAACGCCTACAGCGGCAAAGCGCGTAACGCCGTAAAGATATTGTCGTTGATCGTTTTGTTTATTCTCATTATCGCCGGAATAAATTTTATGAATCTCTCCACCGCCCGTGCCGCAAGCCGTGCCACGGAAATCGGTGTGCGAAAAGTGCTGGGGGCAGACCGGAAAAAGCTGGTGGGGCAATTTTTAGGCGAATCGCTGGTGCTGACGGCGATTGCCGCGCTTTTTTCCATTGCGCTGCTTTATCTTCTGTTGTCCTATTTTAATGCCTTTGCCGGGAAAAATTTGCAGTTCGATCTGTTTACAAATCCGCAAATGGCACTGGGCTTGGCC
>CAXHHS010000093.1:0-13210 GCA_964015645.1 uncultured bacterium | reverse complement strand
AAAATAACATAAAAACGATAAACAGGGTTTGTATTTTATTGTTATTCATATAAGGCTCTTCCAGGTTTTAGGAAACTGTTTGAGTTTTATATTAGTATTTGTTTTATGGAATATTTGTAATTCGGTTTACAAAAACTAATTTAATTGGCTAAGAAATTCAGAAAGCCTTACCTTATTTCTAAAACAATTTTTTAGATCCTTAAAAATTTATCCAAAATGAATAGCCCTACGAAATAAGGAAATTCCCCATCACCGTCGTTGCATATCTGCAAGCGCTTTAGTAAAATTTCAATATCCGGTATATAATCAGAGAAGTATTTTAGAGAGATTCAATATTGATTAAGATTATTCAAAACTTTTCAGCTGAATTTAAACAAATTAGGCTAATACATCTATTCTCGATACTTTTAATTTCTCTAAATTTGCAAGCTCGGCCAGATGCCATTTCATTTAAACATTTATCTGTTGAGGATGGCCTCTCCCAAAGTACCGTATGGTCTATTTACCAGGACACCGAAGGTTTTATGTGGTTTGGCACAAGAGATGGGTTAAATAAATATGATGGTTACCAATTTACTGTATATAAAAATGATGCGACGAATCCCTATAGTTTAAGCAACAATAACATAAGAGCAATTTACGAAGATGATTCAGGTGCATTTTGGATTGGCACTTATGGTGGAGGGCTTAACAAGTTTAACCGGAAAAATGAAACATTTAGCCATTATCGAAACGAACCGGGTAATCGGAATAGCTTAAGCCATGATATTATATTTTCAATTTACAAAGGCGACTCAGGCGTACTTTGGATCGGTACTTACGGTGGCGGTTTAAATCGATTTAATTGTGAAGATGAAATTTTTAGGCATTATAAGAATGACACCAATGATCCGAAGAGCCTAATCAGCAATCGTATCACATCGCTTTATGTAGATCATTCGAATACTCTCTGGGTTGGTACCAATAAAGGATTGGATAAATTTGACAAAGAAAAACAGCAATTTTTTCATTATAGATTGAATACCGAAATGTCCGAAAACGAAACAGAAAATTACATTTGGTCTATTTATGAAGATCGTTCGGGAATACTCTGGATTGGGACGGATAAGGGATTAAATCAATTCGATAGAGAAAACGGGGCGTCTATTCATTATCAAATTTATCCGAACTCGCCAAATAGTTTAAGCAGTAATGATGTCAGGTTTATATACGAAGACTATTCAAACACCCTTTGGGTTGGTACCTTTGGCGGTGGTATTAGCCAATTCGATAGAGTTACAAAAACTTTTAAACATTATAAAAATGTTCCCGGTCAGGCTAAAAGTTTAAGCGATGATCTTGTTCTATCGATGTGCCAGGATCAATCGGGAGGATTTTGGGTTGGGACATTTGATGGTGGTATCAATCAATTTGATCGTTTCGGAAAGAAGTTTATGCATTACAAAAGTAATCCGGATGTTTCCAATAGCTTGAGTGACAATAATGTGATGTCCATCTTCGAAGATCATTTGGGTGATATCTGGATCGGCACCTTTGGCGGCGGCCTTAACCGGTACAATCGACACACGAAAAAATTTTTTCATTATGCCAGCCACCCCGACTCTTCACATCTCTTAAGCGGCAACAACGTAACCTCCATTTATGAAGACACTTCAGGAATACTTTGGGCAGGTACCATTAGCAAAGGACTCAATAAATTTAATCGCCAAACGGAAAGGTTTACCCATTTTCAACACAGACCAAATAATCCCAATAGTTTGAGTGATAATAGTATTCTCTCTGTCTATGAAAGTCGAGACGGAAACCTGTGGATTGGAACATTGAATGGAGGGTTGAATCAATTTGATCGGGAAAGCAAAAAATTTAAATCCTATCAACACAATCCAAATGACGCAAATAGCTTAAGCCATAATGCTGTTTATTCCATTTGCGAAGATTCATTTGGAATGCTTTGGATCGGAACATCCGGTGGAGGGCTTAACAGGTTTGATCCGCAAACAAAAAAATTTATCAATTATAAAAATGATCCTTCAAATACAAATAGCTTGAGTAATAATAATATTTACTCATTATATGAAAAACCAACCGGAGTTCTTTGGATTGGCACTGCCGGTGGAGGTTTAAATAAATTTGATTACCAAAACAAGATATTTACACATTATCGTGAAAAAGCCGGTTTACCCAATAATGTGGTCTACGGTATTTTAGAAGACGATCAGGGGTTTTTATGGTTGAGTACGAATAGGGGAATATCAAAATTTAACCCAAATGTTGCCAACACTTCGGAAAACCTGTCTTTTAAAAATTATGATGTAATTGATGGCTTACAAAGCAGCGAATTTAATGTAGGTGCCTATCACAAAAGCCGAAGCGGTGAGATGTTTTTTGGCGGGGTGAATGGTTTTAACAGCTTCTACCCCGATCGTATTAAAGATAACTTATATCTTCCTCCTATTGTATTTACAGACTTTCAAGTATTTAATCAATCAGTAAAGATTGATGGAAACAACAAACCTGTATTAGCAGATACCCTGGGCGCTAATAAACTTTTGCAGCTTAGCACGCTTCAACAAGCTGATAGGGTTGCACTTTCGTACAAAGAGAATGTCTTTTCTTTCGGGTTTGCTGCGCTAAATTATATCTCACCGGAAAAAAACCAATATGCCTACATGATGGAGGGATTTGATAAAAATTGGGTTTATATCGGAAATAAAAGAGAAGCAACCTATACAAATCTGGATCCCGGGGAGTACATCTTTAAAGTTAAAGGAACAAATAACGATGGCATTTGGAATAATAAGGGCACTGCAATTCAAATTATTATTACACCTCCGTTTTGGAATACCTTGTGGTTTAGATTTTTGGTTGCGTTCGTCTCGCTTGCGCTTGGTTTTATTGGCTATCGAGCAAGAGTTCGAAATATTAAAACCCAAAAGAAAAAGCTCGAGAAGCTGGTTATGGAAAGAACCAATGAACTTCAAGTGCAAAAAGAATTTATCGAAAAACAAGCTGAAAAGCTCCTGGAGTTAAACCGGATCAAATCCCGTCTTTTTACAAATATTTCTCATGAATTTAGAACCCCTTTGACGCTGATTTTAGGCCCGCTTAATGAGCTTATTTTTAACAATGAATATCATAAGGAAAAAAATACGTTTCTTATGATGCGCGAAAATGCCTCAAGATTACTTCGGCTGATTACTCAGCTGCTTTACCTCTCTAAAATTGAAGCTGGAAAAATGGAATTAAGCCCTTCCCCGGGAGATATTATTGCGTTTATTAAACGCCTTATTTTATCCTTCTCATCACTTTCCGAGCACAAACAAATTATTTTAAAATTTAAAACTCAATACGATCGTTTAAAAATCTACTTTGACCACGACGCACTCGAAAAAATTATCTATAATCTTCTATCAAACGCATTCAAATTTACATCTCCAAATGGCAAAATTACCGTAGAGGTAACTGCGAACGCCCATTCCGTAATAATTGGTGTAAGCGATACCGGTAAAGGTATTCCCGCTGATAAACTCAGGTCTATTTTTGACCGATTTTACCAGGGGGATGATTCTCGTACTCGTGAGCATGAGGGAATTGGTATTGGGTTGTCATTAACCAAAGAATTAGTTGAATTATGCGGGGGAACAATAGGCGTAAAAAGTGAATTGGGCGTAGGAACTGAATTTGTTGTAAGCTTACCCTTAAAACCGGATTCCGTAAAGATAAGAAATGCAATCCCCCTCGTGGTAGATGTTCCGCAAAGTGTCTCGTATCCTGCTTCACTTATCGACTTCGAAAAACCGCAAACGAATTACGATGAGATAGGCGAAAAAGAGGAAATAGAATCTGACTCGGAAGAATTGCCAATTGTGCTCATTGTTGAAGATAATTTGGAAGTTCAGCAATATATCAGGAAAATTCTTTCCAAAAACTATCAAATAATAGTCGCTGCTCATGGAAGAGAGGGCATTCAAAAAGCGCAGCAATTAATACCCGATCTTATTATAAGTGATGTAATGATGCCGAAAATGGACGGATATGAATTATGCCATATTTTAAAAACCAATGAGATAACCAGCCATATTCCAATCATTTTACTTACTGCGAAGGCATCTGACGAAAATAAAATTAAAGGGTTGGAAATAGGTGCAGACGCCTATATTACTAAACCATTTATTCCCAAAGAACTTTATATCCGCATCAAAAATTTAATAGAACAGCGACAAAAACTTCGCAAGCAGTTTAGCCGGGAAGTAGGTTTTCAGCCACACAAAATTGCCGTAACTTCTTTGGATGAAGCCTTTTTAAAAAAAATACATGCAATTATTGAAGAGTATATAAACGATCCCACCTTTAGCAGTACGATATTAAGAAATAAAATTGGAATGAGTAGAACTCAATTTCACCGGAAACTGCGTGCATTGACAGGACAAGCCCCGGGCCAGTTAATTCGTTCCACCCGGTTAAATCGCGCAATGCAGCTCTTGGAAAAACGCGCTGGCAGCGTGTCAGAGATTGCGTTTGAAGTGGGATTTAATAACCTTTCCTATTTCTCCAAATGTTTTCGTGAGCAATTTGGGCAATTACCCTCCGAATTTGAGAAAACCCTCTAAACAACGATTATTTACCAGCTTTTGGGACATTTGTGTTATTTTTTGGGACACTTGTGTTAGACTTTTTGTGCTTCTAAGTCTATTTTGAATACACCTGGTTTATATAAATAAATGTACTGTTACTACAGAATATGCCAATTCATTAAGAGGTTAAAATGTCGAAGGATATTAAACTAAAATTAGAAGAGCTTCGAGTGCAGAGCTTTGTTACAAACCTAAATTTTGCTGAGAAGAATAAACTTAAAGGTGGAATGCCAAAGGCCGATCCAAATTCCGCGCTGCCCAATTCCTGTAATCTTAGTAACAATGATGCTTGTGATGAGATAAGTGCAGGCCCTGTTTGTGGCAGTAGTATGGATAACACATGTAATTGCGGTTAAGAATATGTCTGTCTGCATTTTGTTTTGCTCGTTACTGCCACCTAATACAAGTTTGGTTTAATCGTGGTGTGATACACCTTTAAGCCTCCACTTCTCAAAAGGAAATTTAGGGGGCAAATAAAACATCACGCCAGGATCAAATCACTTCTGTATAACTTTGTTTAACCTTATAAAACCAACAAATTCCGAATGACATGGAAGGTAAAATAAGACTGGCCAAACAGCTTATAGAGCATTATTTAAGCCATCCGGTGGGATTGCCTGCAATTGCGGAGGAAATGAATATCAGCTATCATACGCTCCGGAAATGGTTTTTGCGAAGCGAGGGAATGTCGATGATAACTTATTATCAAATCAAACGCTTTGAAACCGCTAAAAAAATGCTTGAAGATCCGGAATGCGCAATTTTTCAAGTCACACATGCAGTTGGTTTCTCGGCAGCCAGTAATTTTACTCGCTGGTTTAAACATCATGCAGGTATTACACCAAGCAATTACCGGAGCCAGCGATTGTAAAAATAGTTCGCTGATCGCTTTATTAATGACATAAAAAAGGATGCACCGTCCTCACGCTAATGATAGTCGATGCATCCTTTCGTTTAAATCACAAAAAGTAAGCACAGTATACCTGCGCCCTTTTTGTATTATTAATGTAAGGTCTTAAAATGAAAAAATCAACCTTGGAATGGTTGCACCCCCCTTAGCTTTTTCTACTTCAAGAAAATGAGGAATATTAATTGGATGTATTATAAAAAGTAGAAAAGGAGAAATTCAAAATGGCAAAAAAAATGAGACTTAAAATCGAAGACCTAAAAGTACAAAGTTTTGTAACAGGTAAAGTAAAAGGCGGCGACTGTAGCCACACAGTACTTTGCCCAACGCAAATTTTTTGTACTGATTACACACAAGATGGAACGGGATGTTGCCCAACCGATGATAGTTGTAATTGGAACTGCAAAGAGCAGAAAGCCTGATACTTTGAACTTCTTTTTGACTCGTATTATTGAGCCTATTAGAGTCAGACAGGTCTTTGGTTCTTTTAAGCTGTAGTAGGTTTTCTATAAAAAGAAGCGACGAAAACATGTAATGCTACACCAGGTAAAGCTATTTGGTGTAGCATTATAGAACATTGAAAAATAGTTGACTAAAGAAAAGGCGATGTAATCGAGAAAATAAAATCGAAGAAAAAATGAAATTAAAAATTGCAGACTTAAAGCTGTAAACTTAAACTTCTGGGGAGATAATGGGTTTTCAAGCGATTGAAAGTAGCCTGCCTAAGTTTTATAAAAAATTTTTTCCGGTTTTTTTTCATCAGGAAATTCCGGAGGAATCTTTTGCCACTTGTAGTAATTGCGCAATGATTTGCCAAGATAAAAATGAATTTGAAAATGTTGATCAACTAAGGAGAAAACCATTCTTAGCCAGTACAAAATGTTGCACCTACTATCCCCGGTTACCGAATTACTTAGTCGGGGGACTCCTATCAGACAACGATCCAGCGCTAAAAGAAGGGCAAATAAGAATAAGACAGGCCATTAAAAGAAAAATCGGTATTACGCCATACGGAGTAAGGCCGCCCGGAAAGTATAGTCTCCTGTATCGTGAAGGTATTGATACTTTCGGGCATAGCCGTTACCTGCGCTGTCCGTACTATCATATAGAAAATGGTAACTGCACGATATGGAAATATCGAGAGGCTGTTTGTTCAACATATTTTTGCAAAACAGTTGCAGGCATGAATGGAAAGATGTTTTGGAATGCTTTACGTATTTATTTATCAAGCATAGAAGAAAGTTTATGCGAATATGTTTTATTACAGATGAATTTTGATAGTAAAGACATTCTGTCAAAATTTGTTTCAGCTCCTTTCTCCAAGAACGGAAATAATAGCAAGGCAGGCCGACTCTCGATAGAAGAGATGGATGATTTACCCCCCGGGGAAAATGCCTATAAGGATATGTGGAAAAATTGGGTAAATAAAGAGGAAGCATTTTATAAAACAACATACGAGATCGTAAACGCATTGACGCGAAAGGATTTGGAAAATATTACCGGCGTACATCAAGAAGTGTTATTTAAAGATCTACAATCCGCATTTAACAAAATGGTTAAAATTCCCAAAGTAGTGAAATTACATCCCGGCCAAAAATCAAAATTGAAGAATGAAGGAATGTTCAATGTTCATTTTGAAGGAGACGATGTTGCCTTTGGTCTACCAAAAGTAATTTTCCAATACTTTGATTTTACGGAAGATGAAGCGAAACCTTATAAAGAAATACAAACGCTGTTAGCCGAAAACGAAAATATTGAATTAGATGATACTTTGATTTTATCACTATACCAAAACGGTGTTTTAATCAATGGCGAAGCGTGAGGTTCATCCTTTGCTAAAACCTGTTCTGTGATTTGTGTATTAAAAATCCCGCCGATAATACTTGCCTGATTTGTTCAATTATCGAACGTTTGATAAATTCTCTCTGCTCGGCAGACGTGGCTTCAAAACTGCTGATAATATCTCGAACAACATTTTCTACAATATCCCCATCCTGAAAAGCGGCCAGGATAGCATAACTAAATGTTGAAATGTGATTTTCAATCACTTTTTCATCGGCATCCATTTTTAATAATACCGGGTACGTATTTTTTTCAACACCCAAATTTTCGAACCAGCTTGTTTCACGATCCGGATGCCAATCCCAATCGGTAAGTAAAATATATAAATCCGGATTCAATTGCAGTTTTAACTGTAAAATTCCTCTACCATCCAAATCTTTTAAAAGCTCCGAGGATTGCTCCGATTGAAGTATCGTTTTGATATTCAATAGAGGATTGTTATCGATACTCTGCCCCAATCTATATTTTTCGGATTCTAATCGCAAAATATCCGATACCCGCTCTCGTTCTTCTGGCTGCAATTTAGGGAGCAACAGGTGTTCCACAAACTCCATATATGTTTCTTCCTCACAAACCCCATTGGGTGAATGGGATTCAAAATAACCCGCAGCTTGGCAAGCATTTAGTTTTTCGAGCAGGGCATTGGTTCGGTTAAATGTTTTTCGGATAAGTCGTTTTCGGATATCCGCGTTCGTCGCTTTAAGGATCGTTCCGGCAAAAATTGTTGCTTTTTTATTCCATTGCGATTCGATTACCGGTAATAAAATTGATGGGACCGCTAACGGTTGCAGCAGCTTCAAATAAAAATACCCGATACCGGCATTGCCCATAAATAAACTCGTATCTTCCCGGTTATCTGCAAAAGAGTAGCCTGATAAATATGATCGGTTTTTTTTAGCTTCAAGTGCTCGTAGAGCCACCTTTTCTGCGAGTGATAAATAGATTTTGTCCCCAAAGGTCTTGTATGCCTCCAAAAACACTTCCGCATTACCACCGCTGCCGTGACAAAGTGTAAAGGAACGATATTTTATCATTTCATCGTTTTCGGTATTGGAAATAATATCCGTCATTCGCGTTTTTTCCACAGCTATTTTGGCTTCCCGGGCATAGATATCCTTTTTTAACACATCGAATGCCCGCAACCTGGAAAGCCCTATGCCCATTGCACCGTGGCACCAGCCATTCATAAATTGGGGTACGGTAAAAAATTCAGTATTATTTGCCTGGTAAGCGGCTTTATGCTCATCATAATCTTTAGAACTCCATATCCCTCTGCGGAAATCCGGCCAGTTTTTATTTTCTGCGTTATAAAAATAGCGTTCATACCGAAACGCCTCTTCAGCGATATGATAAAATGCTTCATTCTGCAAATACCGGCCTGCCTCCAGAAAAACAAAACCGATTCCTGCCGCACCATGAGAAAAACCACATAACCCGCGAATTTTCTTTGAAGAGTAATCCCAATATAACCCTACCGGCCCTTGATGTGAACGGTCGATGAGATGTTGTAAAAACAAATCCGCTTTCTCAAGCAGCCATCCCTCGCCGGTAACAGCATGAAGATGCAATAACCCCAGCACAGTACCCGATGTGCCATTGATAAGATCATCCACCACAAACGAACTTTCTAAATATCGCTCACAGGGTTCGGCGATCTCCAGGGCTTGTTCCAGGTAATTGTTCTCTCGTGTTACCTCATGCATTTTTAAGAGCGCGTAAGGAATTCCCATTCGCCCGGTAAAAAAGGCATAATAATCGGATGGGGTTTCCCGGCAAGTGCCTACTACCCACTTCATTGCTTTGATGGCTGCGTCCAAATAGGTCTTGTCGGTTGTTTGTTTATATAGCTCTAAAAAAAACAGGGCGATGCCTGAATTTCCACTATAAACCGCTTCCAGCTTTTTCCAAATTATATAATCCGGGTCGCTATGGTCTTTCGTTCGGTCAACCGCCATCGTTTTCCAAAACATTCCGTTTTGATCATATTTCACTTTTGTTAATAATTCCTCGCCAATCCTGATCGCTTCGTTAAAAACTTGGCTTCTGATTCTATTGTCCATTTGCTCTTTCCTTTAAATCTGGGCAGCTCGATTTTTATAACGGTTTTCGTATTAGCCAACCGGTTCATTCTTTTGCATAGCTTCTAAACTCCGCTTAATCAAATATCCTAAATAAGCTTCATCGCGATTCATAATACCTAAGCGGTTGTTTGTCATGTGAACGTAGCTAAACAGGATTGACCACAAACGCTGGCGATCTTGGGGAATATTTATAGCAGGCGTTATATGGAAGCCCGCGGGATATTCCAGTTGTCCTGTTTTCTGTTCTTTACGCAACTCTTTACCAATCTCCGTCATATTCTCTACCCAATCGTTAAGCCACTCCTGGTCAAAAGCAAGATGGTTTTTAAGTGCATTCCATAACGTTTGATGAAATGGAATAAGCTGCGATTGTTGTATCTTAAATTGTTCTTTAAAGCCGTTTAATGTTGATTCCCGGCGGTTTTGAGATGCTGTATCCGGTTGTTTATTTGTTAACCCGTAAAGCCCTAATCCCCATCCAAACCAGCCTTCAAAAATCCTTGCATAAAATGCGGTCGTTTCTTCCAAATCCATACCCAATGCGCAGGCAAAAGCGAGGTGTAATTGTATTCCCGCTCCTAATGCCCGATCATAACCCCAATCGCTACTCGCTCGGATAATTTCCAAAACAACGCGAGATGACAGCTCAAATTGTTTTTCAGCAATTAAAATACCGGCTGCACCACCATAACGTTCAACCTCCGGTTCATATTCAATAAATTGGATCGAGTGGTTCGGAAACCATTGTTGTTCTTCCGAAAGATTTTCTGGTTCAGGCTCCCTGCGGTGCGAGGGATTGGTTTTATAATAACGGAAAATGTTGTTCTCCAATCTTGGCTGCACCTCTTTTTCCAAAATTCTTCGATCGCCTTTAAGCCGCAGCCGAATGTGAGGGCCTTTTTCCCAATACCTTATGAAAAAAAACTGCTCCGCCCAATTGTTATCTATAACTGTCTGGATAAAAGGGTGCACAGCTTTCACAAGAAATGTATCCCACGGCTCGGCATAATAAAGATGTGCTGCCAGCCAATATTTTTCCGGGGAATTAGTATATCTATAATTCATTTTCATCCATATTTGTATACCATTGAACCACAAACTCTGTAACGCGACGGCTTTCACCCAATGCTAATAGCTGCTGCGAGTTGGGGAGCATCTCTTCTATCTTGAGAAACTCGGGTACTTTCTGAATCAATTTTTCAAATAGATTTATTAACAACGGATTTCGAAAACAGATGTACTGGGGTTTGTAGTCGTCGCGTCCTAATTTTTTATGATCTTCCGGGTCTTTAGCATTGCCTTGCCGGTTGCCGGGATCCGGATTGACAACCACGAAAATTTCATCCGGTATATTTTGTTCTATACGCCATCGGTTCACCCGTAAAAAATATTGCCAACGTCCTTCCCCCGGTTGTTTAAATGGCAAAAGCGCTTTGGGAACGAACCAGGTTTTTCGTTTTAGCACAATTTGGCCTTCATAAACAACCCGGGGAATAAAACTGATTGCGGCTGTTTTCTCATTCTGCTCTTTTGCATCATTGTGATCATTTAGATGGTTTCTTAACCCGGTTATCAACGGATAATAGCTTAAGTACTCAACGGCAGTAAATGTTTCTAATAAGCGATAAAGCGGAGAGCGCCCCGCATGTCCCTGGAATCCCAGGTCGAACACATGTATTTGTTTGCCGGAGGGGCTATGAACGAGTTTTAATTCATCACTTTTTCCATCAATACGGATTTGCAAATCCGTTACCGGTATTTGTTGTTCCGGCTGCAAGCTGTTATGGCTACCCGGCATCCAAATTTCGTAAGGCATTAAAGGCGGGTGTAAATTGGCATTAAAATACGACGCATCGCAGTCTTCAATAAACAGTTTATCCCGGGCCAATGCGCGGTTCCATTTTTTCACATCCTCCGATACATCTTCATAAATGTGCAAAAATCGGCTAAACATTTTACCGAATCCGGAAAAAGAGGAGTTTAAAACGCCCATTAGTTTTTCCTGCCCATCACCGTTTTTTTCTTTATAAAATTGGACAAATATCCCGTAAGAATTCCCGTTTAATTCAAGACTGGCTTTGCCGGGTTCCGTTCCATTCGCTTTCCGCACCTGGTGATAGGATAACTCAACCTGTGATTGAGAGTTTCCGTTAACTGCCTGCTTTTTTAGGATATCCTGGAAGCGCTTCAACCATGCTTGTTTGCTTTCCCGCCTCAGTTGGATGTAGGGAACCGGAAAGATGTCTTCGTCAAATGGTTCGTGTTTTTCTTGCGTATTCTTTTCTGATTTGGTTTGTTTGTTCTCAGCTTGCTTCGCGACATCTTTCTGATCTTGTTGTGTTTTCCAGCGGGCCTTTTGGTTTTCGACATCCCTTTCTTCCTGCGGTTTTTTAACGTCGCGATAGTAATCTTCATAAAACGCTAACAAGCCGACGACATCGTGATTATTTCCGTATTTCTCGCGTAAAAAATGGAGCATCCGGTCTTTTTCTTCGAGACGACCTTCGAATATTTTAAGCGCCTGGAGCAGGTTGTGTAGGGTGGATACGAAACTCACCAGGTGATTTTGATCCACATACGGATCGATCTTAAGAGAGGTGTCTTCGTAAAACATTTGCTCCGGTTTAAAATGAAAATAAGTTGACATTTGATGTTTAAATTCCTCGCTTTCCGCCTCCCCTGTTTCTGCCGGCGGTTTGCCTGTTTCCTTTTCCGAATCATCCGGCTGGTTTTCTGCTGCTGCATGCTGCTTTTTTGCTTCTCTTTGCAATTCTTCCGGTGTTTTACGTTCATCTTCGGGCAGCCCGGCGGCTTCGTGCAGTTTCATACAAATTTCCCGAAAGCTGTTATAAGCATCTTCCAGTATGTGTTTTCGTTTTGCAAATGCTGCTTCACCGTATTGATTTGCTAACTCGCGAACGTATGTTAACATTTCGATCAACGTTTTGATGAGCGGTTGTTTACCGGAAATCGGCTGGAGCTTTTCCCGCAGTTTAACATCCCAATCCGGATCGATTCCCGATACGCCAATATTGAATTCCAAAAAGCCATATTCGATTAGCTGATCGACGTAAGCGGCAATCGCTTCAGCCGGCGCATCGATGTATTCGTTTTCAATGATTGTCTCGATTAACGCCTGGTAAACAATCCCTTCTTTTTTTTGAGAAGACAATGTCTGAAAAACCTCTAAAACCGGGTTTGCCGGAATACGTTGGAAGGCTTCTATGTTGTTGCTGTTGGTCAAAAAAAGATAATGATCTTCGGTATTAGTTAAAGTCGGGTTTGGGCGCAGCAAGAAATGGCGATAAATATCAGGATTTTTTGTCAAAAGCCCCTTTAAATATTTGTATAGGTAATTATTTAAGCGAATGTGGCTGATAACATTTGGCGTTTCAATATCACTTAAATGCAATATTCCATTGCCCCGGAAAGTTGCACTTTTGCCCGATCTCAATTCTCCCATTGCCAGGTTTGTAAATGTGCTAAAGGGGGAGGTTTTGGTGCAAATTCGTGTGATGTATTTAAGCAAGCTGAGCTCGGTTTTATGGTCCTTTTTATTCAATGCTTCCAACCGTTTGTTCAAATACCCGGATGCGCGTTTGAGCAATGACTGACTGGAAAGAACCAATCCATTTCGTAAGCTATCATCCTTCGCCAGCTCACGAAATGTCTCTCGTGAGGCTGCCAGCTCTTTAAGGAAAATTTTCTCTCCTTCATCTATTAATTTGCGAATGGTTTTCTGAAAA
>CAXHHS010000092.1:0-13229 GCA_964015645.1 uncultured bacterium | reverse complement strand
TGTATCAACGCGGAAGTGCCCTAATTTTTCAATTCCGCTTTCCTTAAAACTTCCGGGCGTTTTTTTGGCCAAGTTATTGCTCGACGATCACCGTTCTTTATTACTGTTTTAAATTATCGCTCATTTTGGGCGAAATTTGAACTCAATAAATTCTTGGCATTGTCGTTGGAAGAGGCAGGGGTGTTCTCTCCAAGATTAAAATTCGACTTCGCCATTTCCTACACTTTCGACAACGATAAACGAGAAGAGTGCTGCATTGAAACTGTTCTTCAAGTTCCTGATTAGCATTTTATCCTTACCATTTTTGCTCCCCTGGTATTTGGCGGACAAAACTTTTGAGTACATCATTCAACCGGCGATTTTCCGCAAACACAATTTAGAAGTATCGCGCACTAAAATAATTTCGTTACGGATTGCAAAAATTCTACCGTTCGTTTTGTTGGGGCTTTATTTGAGCAAAAGATCAATTGACTTTTTTTCGGCCAGCCCCGGGTTTACCGAAGGCATCCAAAATTTGAAGATTTTATTTATGATGATTTACAACGATTTTGCAAAAGCAGCCAATATCATCTTTTCGCCGCTAAACCGGATGTCATTTTATATTCGGGGCGGGCGGCTGGATTTTGGGGATTTTTTCCTCTCCGCATATCTTTGCTTAAGTCCGGCAATCTTTTTCACCAATTTGATTTATCAAATTATACGCACCCGGATGATGATGAACCAGGCCGTAAAACTGCGCAACAAAGCGGTGCAGGATGTGGATATAGTTCGATTTTCCGAGCTTGCTAAAGATGATGAGATTTTCCTGGGGTTGGATCTAAATCGTAACAACGAGCCGTTTTTTGCCAAACGAAGCTCGCTAAAAGGCCACATGCAAATTATCGGGGGGCCGGGCAGCGGCAAAACCGAAAGTATTATTCAACCGATTTGGTACCAGGAAGTACGCCGGAATGTCGCCACGTTTGTGTTAGATGGGAAAGGCTCTCGCCGCAATGTGGATAAAATTTACACAATCGCCAGCTCGCTGGCGCAGGGGCACGAAATCTTTTATTTTAACCCCTCAGACCCGGATCGCTCCGATACTTACAACCCTCTACTGCAAGGTTCCGCCAGTGACATTAAACTGAAAATAATGGGCAGCATCAATTGGACGGAACACTCGGCAAAAACACGAGAAAATTTTGATAGCGCCCTAGATGTTTTTCTCCGTGCGATTGAGGAAACCCACCCTTTTTGCAGTTTGCGAGAAATTGCAAAATATTTTCACTCCGCTGATTTTTTGGATCGGCAGGGCGATAAAATTCGCGATCCGTATGTTAGTAATCGCTTAAAAGACATTTCCAATAACTTCGCGGCATTTCAGGCGGAAATGGCATTTTTTATCAGCCTTTTACGCGATCTGTTTCGTTCCGGATATGCAAAGCTGCTGGTTACGGATAAGCCGACCATCGACATTATCGACATCTATTACGGCCGCAAAGATTGTTACTTCACTCTTCCAATGGCCACAAATGAAACCACCGCCCGGTTTGTTGGCCAGCTAATTTTGCAGGATATAATCTACTGCTTCAATCAAATGACCATGAATACCCACGAAGAAGGTGACGCCGATGAAGGGCTGGTGATTATCGATAAGCTGGAAAAGTTTATTAGCCCGGATTTTATCAAGGTGTTAAAGGCTGCCCGGAATGTTGGCGTCAGCGTTTTGTATTCCGATCAGTCCATGGCGGAATTAGATGATCCCAAGTTAGGTTTATCCAAAGTATTTGCCGAGCAATTGGCAGACCATACAAATGCCATTTGCTGTTTTCAATTGGGCAGCCCGGAAAGTATTCAGATGATGATCAACCGCTTCGGGAGCACGAAGTCGAATGGGAATGGCAAGAATGAAGAAAATTCACCGTCTATTTCCGATCCCGATTTCATCAAACACCTGGAAACCGGCCGCTGCGTGGTATTCTTCCGGCGACCGCGCTATTTATCAGTTTTAAAAACCGGCTATTTCAAATTTGAAAAATTGCTTCGTTTCAGCGGCCAGCGGGAAGGCACGGAGGAGGGGGAGTTTAGTTTTGTAGATGGGTGAGGCTGGTTGCTGGTTGCTGGTTGCTGGTTGCTGGTTGCTGGTTGCTGGAAATTAGAGTGGAACTCAGTTAAATCAAGTAAAATATGAAGTTACAAGGTTTTAAAATAGTGAACATTTAATATTCGAGCATCAAGTTTCAAGTTTCAAACAACCTAATAAAGAAGAAGGAGAAGAAACATGCAAACAGTTCTGCAAGCATTGGAAAATTTAACAAACGGCCTGGTTTTAATCGCTTCGCCGATTTTGGTTATTGCACTGATTATTGCCGGGTTAAATATGGCAAGCGCAGATGGCGGGCGGCATGAAAAAGCCAAACGACAGCTTATCGGTATTGCCATTGCCGCGATCCTCATTTTTGGCGCACGCTTTATTGTGAATACCATCATTTCATTTGTTCCGGGAGCCTCTTTCTAAGATGGAAAAATGCTATCGTGACATTCAAAACCGGGGGCAAATCGCCAAAATCAATATCCTGGAATTATTTATCCTGATTGGCGTGCCGTTGCTGCTGTTCCCGATTTTCACGCTGTTTAATCTGAATACGCTTATTATCCTGGTCATTGAGGTGTTACTGTATATCATCTTTCGTATGGCGGATCGCATTTCGACGTTTGAATACGGGATGGCGTCGTTTATATACTCGCGATTTATCTGGCCGCAAAAGTTAGCTGCATTTGTTCTGGATGAAAAACGCTATTTGAAAGATGAGGAGGAACCCATAGAATCCCCGGCGGAAAACCGGAGGGAGGATTCAAAAACCGTTTCTGCCGGTGGCAGAATGAATGCTGCCGGACAAAACGGGCGACATAACACCAATAAAATCAATGCGCAACAAGCAGCAAGACGCATTAAGCAACAATCACGCGGAAGCACTCGCGGTTAACTGAATAGTTGGTATCACACAAAATGAACTATACGAAACTGATAGAGCGGGAGGCGCATCATCACCGCCCGGCGCTGGCGAAATATTTGCCCTATCTCGATATTCTCGATGATTATATCATCAAGAAAAACGGTAATTTTGTCGCCGGATTCGAGATTATGGCGCTCGATAATATGGGCCTTTCCGCCAACGATTACGAAGCAGTGGCAGCGACGATTGAGAAAGCGTTGAATGCAGTAGATGAGAATATCAACCTGCAATTTTATTACACCTTCGACTATTATCCTTATAAAGAAGATTTCGTTTTTACCGATGACCCGATTCTCAACTACTTCAAATTCAATCGCCACCAGTATTTCTCGTTTTACAAATACCTGCGCTGCCAGATGTATTTGTTCATCGATTTTGATGCCGGTAAAACCTTTAAAACACCTTTCAATATTATGTTTTCTAGCGATTTGGCGGTGGCACGCTATCGCACGGAACACGATAAAATGGCGCGGCAAAGAGATAATGATCTGAAACCGATCATCGTAAACCTGGAAAACAGCACCATTCGCTTGCGACGCCTGGGCGATTCGGAATTGGCTGATGTACTCTTCCGTTCTCTCAACTTGACAACCGATAATTTCGAACATGAGCTTTCCGGCCTGGCGCTGAATAATGAACTGGTGATGAACGATTATGCCACTGAAAAAGGCTACCTCCGTATTGGCAACAAATATGTTTCGGTATTGACGCTAAGTTTGCTGCCGGAAGTTACCCGCTCGCATTTTCGAATTAACGGCATTCCCCTACCCTACATCTTTCCCCTGATGCACGGGCTGGCGTTTCCGCATCACGTGGTGTTTTCAACGCAGAATGTCAATATGGAGAAAGAGACCGCTCGCCTCTCGCGCAAACTGAATTTGACGCGCTTTGTCACCAATTTTTCGCAAAACCGCGAAGGCCGTAAAAGCGAAGTGCGCTACCAGGAGTTGAATGATCTGCTGGATGAAATTTATCACCAGAAAAAAAAGCTCTCATCCATTAGCATGAATGTGGTCGTTTGGGACACCGATATCGAAAAGTTGAATGATAAGATCAACCGGGTGAATTTGGCATTCAACAATATCGATAAAGGGCAGGCGGTGCTGGAAACGCTGGATGTGCTGCCGATTTTCGTTAGCTGCCTGCCGGGTAATTCGGCAGAGAATTATCACCGGTTGCTGGTGAAAAATTCCAATGCTGCCCAATTTGTCAACCTGACCAATTTTAACCGCGGCTACCACAAAGGCATTGTTGTTAAAAATCGCAATAACGAGCCGGTGTTGTTCGATTACTTCGATCAACGGCTGAATAGCTGGAACGCCATCATTATTGGGCCAACGGGGACGGGGAAAAGTTATTTGATGCAGTCGATTTTGCTGCAAATGCTGGAGCAAGGCGTAAAGGTTTTTGGCCTGGATGTGGGCGGCGTGGGCGAAACCGGCGGCAGTTATAAAAAGATGATCAAGCTGCTGAACGGCCGTTACATTGAGCTAAATATCGAAAATCCCATTCCGCTAAATCCCTTTGCGCTGATCGATAAAAACTTCGATACCAAAAAACTGTTGTTCCTGCGCGCCTTCATCGAAAAACTGATTTTGGAACGCGATGAAACCTCGGTCTCGAAAGTAGAACAAGCCTTCATCAGCAAAGTGCTGGAAAAATACATTGTCGAATATCGCGGCAAGCGTAATCTAAAAACATTCGTGCATTTTTTCGCACAGCAAAAGGATGAGGAAGGCTACGTCGATGTAAAACTGCTCGCCCGCAAAATGTACATTTATACTCACGGCGAATACAGCCGCTTTTTATGCGCCGATGATATGATCGAAATTCGCGAAGATCTGGTGTGCTTCGATCTAAAAGGATTGGAAAATCACCCGGATTTGCAAGGCATTATCGCCATTATTATCACCGGGTTGCTGTGGGAATTGATGGAACGAAATTTAACCCATCAAAAAATTGTTTTTGCAGATGAGTTGTGGAAAGTATTGGATGATAATACTACGATTGGTCACCTGGTCGTCGAGCTATTCCGTACTTCGCGAAAAATGGGCGCCGGTATTTTTGCCATTTCACAGTCGATTGAAGATATCGAATCGGTCAGCTTTTCCGCGCCGATTAAGGATAATGCGCTTAATCATTTTATTCTGGCACACAAGCCGAAGCAGATGGAATCACTCTCCCGCGCTTTTGGGTACGCGGATCATGAGTTATCGCTGATTAGCAGCCTTCATCGCGGCGAATTTTTCCTGGATCGCGACGGCCAAAAAACCGTTTTCCAAATCGACACCAGCAAATACGATCATTTTCTATTCACCACAAATCGCCAGGAAAACAACACGTTGGAACAAAGCCTCAGCCGGCACAATGGCAATTTAATGAAAGCGATTGATGAAATCGCTAAGCAGGAAAATCAAGTTTAACAAGCGGGGTTCAAGTGTTTAAATATTTAAGTGCTCAAGTGTTTTCTGTAAAAAACCGCTTACGCGGCAAGGGTTTAGATGCGCGATTGAATCAACATTTCCAAATTCCCCTCCTTACAAAGGAGGGGACAGGTTTTCGAAGCGTTAAGCGAGAAAACCCGGGGTGGTTGCATATATTCTGCGCTCTCAACCACCCCGGCATCGTTCGCTGGACGCTTCACGATGCTGTCCCCTCCTTGTTTAAGGCGGGGAATTTTAGGAGAAAATTCGCTAATACTTTAGCAACGGTGTTGATCGTTTTTGTAACGTTAATCGCCTTCTCCCAACCCGCAAAGGCGCAATTTTTCGACCCCAATAACGCACTGATTTTAAACACGTTACGTGACATTTCATTTAAGAACCATCTTTCACTGCAAGAGCAGCGTCTTCAAACGGCAAAAATGGTACAGCAGCTTCAGCAATTTTATGATTCCTACACCCTGCTGCGCAGTGATATTGAGTTTAGCCAAAGCCTCTATCGTGATTTTAAATCGGTAGAGAGTTTGGATTTAACGGAATCCTATGTGCTATCAGATTTTATTATTAATGCCGACCGCCCGAGTTATTGGCTGCCCAGCACATCAAACAATTTAAATCGAACGATTATGAGCACCGACGGTTTGCTTAACAATTTCGAGGAACTCCAAAAAACCTACGAAAGTTTTGCGATCTCTGTAACGGATGACCAGGCCCCGGATGACGCTGTACAGCGCCGCCACAACGCTTTGGTGGGCCAGCAAGCCTATTCGCAAATGCTGTTCGAATACGCACTGAAATGCGAAGTTTTGGCGAAAACCTACGATTCACTGGCCACCGAGCTGCAAAGACAGGTGAGCGATCAGAGCAATCGCTACACTCCCGGCGAGCGTACGCAATTGATGGTAGAAGCGGTAAAATTGCGCGACCTGTCTAACTCCTATTATGAGAAACACCTGGATTTAACTGAAAAAGCGCACAAAAAAGAATTAGAGATGTTCGACGATAAACTCAATTTTTTAGAAAAGAACAGAAGCTGGGATACGCTTAAAAAACAGGTGAATTCAACATCGAAAGTTCGCTATGGTTTTTTTGATTTGATCAAAGCGCCGTTTGAGTAAGGCATGTAGTTCACGCTTTAGCGTGTAAACCAACCTAAAGGCTGAACTACAAACATGGAGGAAGCAATGTTAGAATTCTTTTTCAGTCCCACATTTTTCACATCGGTTCAGTCGATGGTGGATTATATCCTGCGAATCTGCATATATATATTCACCACCGGTGTGGTTGTCTATTTCATCTCTTTGGTGTTTCGGTTAACGACCGATCGCGAGGGTAAAGATAACATGTATCACCTGTTCCTGGTGGGGTTCAGCGCGATTGGGTTGGCGACTTACAAAATCTGGGCGGTCTGGTTAGGGAAAATTTTTGTGCTGTTAGCTTCCGCCATTTTTGATTTGGAGCAGGGCAACATTATGTCGGAATACCTCAATGCCTTTTTCGGCGATCCCAACGGCGGCGGTTTGCAAATGACGATGTTTAATCTCCTTAGCTTGGAAATGCTATCGTCGCTTTCGTACCTGCTGGTAATGGTAGTTTACGAAATTTTTGTCGTCGTTCAAATCATCATTCAAATTTTCCTTTATTTGCTGGGGCCGCTGGCAATCGTGCTCTCCTTGTTCCCGACGTTTTATGACATCTTTAAAATCTGGCTGGCAAATTTTTGCGCCGTAAACTTCTGGTCGGTGCTGATAGCAATTCTATTTCGATTGGTCGAAACATTGACAGAATCTTCTACATTTCAACAAGCTGTTGCCAGCGGCGATAAAGTTGCGCTTTGGAACGCCTTTATCCTGGGCGTCATCATTACACTGATGATCGTTTTAATCCCCAAGCTCTCGCTAGTGATTTTTAAGGGCGGTACTTCCGCAGCCGATATGGGAACGTATGCCACCGGTATCACCGCCGGGGTAGTGGTTTCCACCGTTTGGAAGCGCTTGAAAATGGCGAGCATCACCTCATCTCAAACCATCGCTGCTCGTACCGGCACCGGCGTCGTTTCCGGGGCACAGGCAATGCTGCAAAATCCCTCGGCAGGCGCAACGGAAAACGCTGTAAAAACGATTACCGGCGGCGGAAACGGCAACAATAGCGGCTCGCCGTTCGGCGGATCTACAATTGAAAACTCCGATAACGGATTTTAATTTAACAAAAGTAAAAAAGGTATTATCATGGCAGAAAGACCCAAATACTATGAATTTTACGGCGAGTTAGTGCAAAACAAAATCTTTTTACAGCGATTGGTTTATGGCCTTATCGCGCTGAATGTCGTTCTCATCGTTTTTTGTTACATCGGGTTTACCCGGCCGCCGCAAACATTTGTTGTAAAAAACGGCTACGCCTACGTTACCGAACCCCATAATTACGAGCGCTCCATTCACGAAGTGCGAAAATTCTGCCATGAGTTTGCCGAAAATCTACTGGAGTTTAATCGCGATACCTTTAACGAGCAAATTCGCTCCGCTTTAAACATGTGTTCCCAGGAATTGGAATTCATTATGTATCAAACGATCAAAGAATCCGAAATTCCGAACATCGTCAAAAGTACTAATGGAACGATCTACTTTGAGGTTTTGGAAATCAACATTGCCGAAGGTGATCCGTTTAAAGCGCGTGTCGTTGGCCAGCAAGTTTTTCCGGGGCAGGCGCCAATCGATGTTGCTTTCGATCTCGATATCAACATCGTAAAACGAACCGCGGAAAACCCTTTTGGATTACGCATCACCAATTTTGAGCAGCAAAGCTCATAAATAAATCAACTGTTAAACCAAAATCACATAACTAAAAAAAGTAAACTTATAACTTCATATAAAACAATAGTTAAAGATGCCATTATGAAAAACTTAATTACGAATTATACGTTTCTGACACTGTTTATTCTTACAGCGATAATCGTCGCTCAATCCGAAACGGATCGGGTTGTACGGGTAACTCCTGGTTATGCCACTGTAGTCGTTTGCCCGGTAGCGCCGGAATTAGTAACCGCCGGTAACGTAGATGATTTTTCCGTACAAAGCGCCGGCAATTATGTGTTGATAAAACCGTTAGTGTCAAGCGGTACAACCAACATGTTCATCAAAGCCGGTAGGGATTCTTACAATTTAATTTTGCAAGTATCTGACACACCGGATATGGAAGTTCGTCTACCCAGCACCAGGGAAACACTCGATCAACTCTCCACAAACGGAACCAATGACCATGACGAAGCCGCGAGCGCGCAATTGGAAAAGAGCAAAAGTATTCTAATGGTTTCGGAAACCAATTCCGCGGCGCCGAAACCCATCTCCAGCTTAAATTCCAAAGCGCTCGAAGAATTATCGAACAAATACAAAGCCACAAACAAGTTTGCCTACAGTGTTAACAATTCAAACGTCACATTTGCAATTGACTATCTCAAACAATTCAAAGACAAGCTGTTGGTCATTGGCACAATCATCAACAATTCCAACATTCCTTATGATATTGGTTTTGTTAGCTTTAACCGCATCGATTACAAAAAGAGTTTTGCACTGTTCAGAAAAAAAATAAAAGAAACCGAAATGGAACCAACGGAATTGTATTATGATGAAACCATTCCACCGCACTCTTCCGGGCGGTTGCTGTTCGTGTTTGAAAAACATGGATTCTCGTTCAACAGTAATTTAAAGATTAAGTGTAATGAAGAAAGCGGACAGCGGGATTTGGAGCTTGAGGTGCCTGGTTCGATTGTTAAATAGGAAGTTAATACATCGTAAACAACGTTTTTTACGCTAATCACAAAGCATCTCGACTTCGCTCAGTGTGACATCATTGTCATTCTGAGCGGAGTCGGCACGAAGTGCTCTCTACAGGAAAGAATGAGGTAATATGAATATTAGCAAAAATTTTATAGATCGTTTTGCAAATTTGCGAGGTTTAAAAAGTCCTGGTATGCGAAAACTCGTTTTCGGGATTGCTGCCGGGGTTATCTTATTACTGATCACTTTTTCTGTGATGTCCAGCCTGGAAGTCAAAAAAGACCCTACGACACGCAAGATCAATTTGATGCCCAAAAAACAAGTACCGCAAAAGAATCTCGATTATGATTTTATCACTGTGGACACGATTGCCATACCGACGTTTCCCAAAGCGGGGCAGCCGGAACCGCAGCCGGTAGAAAAATTACCTGTGGCGGAAAAACCTAAGCCGCAGCAACCGTCCACAAAAAAAACGACTCCTGCTAAGCCGAAAACAACATTCCGCACATCACCGTCGCCACAACGGAGGACTGCAACGACCTATCCGCGCGCGGCTTCCAGGAATAATTCGAATATGATTATAACGAACAATCTTCAACAAAACAATGTGCGGCAGGGCGTTTCTCGCGGGAGTGCGTTAGGCCGGGATGCTGCACTGGTTAAAGTTGTATTGCCACGCGCAACTCATGCTTCCAACAGCGCCCTTATCCAGGCGCGGGTGCTTAATGATTCTCGTTGGGGCAACATCAAAATTCCCCGGCGCTCGAAAATAATTGGAATTGCCTCTTTGTTCAACGGGCGTGTCAATATCGATTTCCAGCAGATAATTATCAACGATTCCACCCGCTCCTGCAACGGCCAGGCGTATGATCTAAAGCGCCAGCGCGGGCTTTCCTACTCTCAGGTTAGCTCCGATGCCGAAGAAATTGCTTTGCAAGAATTACAAAGCGCAACTGCCGGCATTCCCATTGTCAGCAGCGTTGCCTCCCGTGTAAATCGTTCAAATAACATAAATCAAGAAACCACAACATTGGATGAAGGATTGGAGTTTTATGCTTGGATTAATTCAATTTTTTAGACAAAAATCGACTTTTGCGACTTTGTTCGCAGCGATAAGTATGCTGCTACTTTTCATCGCATGTGAAAATGGTAAAGATCCTTTTTCGGCTTCAAATTCCGCGCCAGGAATTACGGAATTCTCCTTTGCCGGAGATTCCTTAAAATTCACCGGAGCAGCACCGAATGATGCCGTGAATTTAAATTTGAAATATTCCGACACAGAAGGCCAGGAACTGACTGCAACCTTCAGGTTCTTGACAGGCAACGGCAGAATTATTCACGGAAGTTTTACTGAAATTAGCAGTACAGCAAATTCGGTAACGTTTGATGTGCCCACCAACTTTGACAGCGACGAAGCAGGCCGGGTAAAATTAATACCGGATACAACCGGTTTGATGGAAATTGAGTTGGTGTTGGCGGACAAAGTAAAATCATCGACAAGGTCCACTAGCACATTTGTCTTTCGCAATCAAGCGCCGGTTGCCAGTTTCACCATTCGCGGGTTAAACGGCGTTGCGCCATACGAAGTGGAGGTCGATCCGGCAAATAGCCGCGACCGCGACGCCGGCAGTATTAAGTTCTTTCACTGGATTTTTGGTGATGGTTCCGATACGGTAAGAGTTCAATTTAATCCAGATGCAGCTTCCAATAGAGTTCGGCATAATTACCAGCTTGCCGGAACTTACAGCGTTCAATTATTGGTCGAAGATGATGAAGGCGCGATTGGCACCACTGATGCGCCTTTTACGACGGATAACCAGGCGCCGCTGGCAGCATTGCAAGTAACGCCTTTAACCGGGGAAGCGCCGCATCAAATTCAGTTTACGGCAACAAATAGCGTTGATCCCGATGGCGATATCGTTTCCTATCGCATCGATTTTGATAATGGTGAAAGCACCTTTGATAGTGTTGGAACGCACACCTTTCAATCGGATGATACCTACCAGGTAAAACTTACCGTTCGGGACAATCTTGGCCTAACCGCAACGACAGAAGTAAATGTTGAAGTTGCCACGCCGCCAATTGCAGACCTGGTAATTACCCCGAACAGCGGTTCCTTTCCGCTGCAAGCCACCATCGATGCCTCCGGTTCTCGCGACCCTCAAAATGGCAACATCGACGTTGATATATTTATCGAAAATAACCTGGAGTACGAAACCACCAATCCGCCGGCGCATACATTTTCCCAACCAGGCAACTTCCAGGTGCGCCTTGTGGTTACCAACCAGCGAAACGGGTTAAGCTCGCAAGTAACTCGATCCGTAACCGCAATAAACCTCGATCCGGTAGCGGATTTCACCTGGTTTCCCGACTCGGTTATTCAAAACACCCTGGTGGAATATACATCCCAAAGTTTCGATCCCAATGACACGGATGAAATCAGCTTTTACCGCTGGACATTTCCCGAAGGCGTTCAGGAAGGAGAAAATCTCTCCCGTGTACAGCAACTTATTACAACCCCTTTAAATGATCCGTACGAAGTTAAACTGGAAGTTTGGGACTCCTTCCGTGACGGAGAATTTGAAGGTTATCATACAATTACGTATACAATTCCCGAAAAGTAGCTTCGGGGTTGATCTATAAAAAGTTTGAGGAGGCTTGTGTCTGAATCAGGGAAATCTCCGTTTCGCCGATTCACCGGTTCCCCGATTCATGTTACTAAAACGAATATGGGATTGGCAAACTTTACCCCTCCTCTCCAACTCCTTCTGGCAGAAGGGCATATCGTTTACTCTTCTGCCATGAAGGTTTCGAGATTGAAAATTTATTCTCGTTCCATAGCTCTGCTGTGGAGCGCATTAGTTGGAGGCTCTGCCTCCTGTTAAATACAATTTTCATTGCGTTCAAATTAAATTCTTAAACTAATGTTTAACAACAGGATAGGGTATAAGAAGGATGACAACTCAACGACACGATTTATTTAAACCCGAAACTCAAATTAGCTTTAAACAATGTTATTTAGCGGTACTGTTCACTTTGATTCTGCCGCCTCTGCTGTCTGCCCAGGAGCCGTTTTATTATCATACGAAAAACTCGCATGGGCTTTCCCTGGTTGGTGGGCGAACAGCGCGGGTAAATTATATGTACCAGATGTCGCGCCGCCAGCAGTTTAAGCTATCCGGTTCCTGGGTTCGCACCGGCTTCGAGAACAGCGGCAATGATATTACCGCCAACACTTACAGTCTTGATCTGCAATTTCAGTTTAACGTTATCAATATCGGGCGTTTTTTCCTGAGTGGTGGGTTTGGCGCCGGCGGGTATTTTTTGCGGGCAAAAGATGTATTTGATAATAAATCCGACGAATTGCGCCTCAACTTGGTCGGGGGCGGGCAAGCGGAGTTTTATATCGTGCGCAACTCCATTGCGCTAACGCTTGATTACGATGTGCTAATCACCCCCTGGAGCAAGGTATACGATTTCATTCACGTTCCCGCAGCGGGGATAACGTTTTTCTTCTTTTAGTAACACAAGTTTTCAACTTGTGGTTATCTTTAACACAACCGCAAGTTGGAAACTTGCGGTACGTTAGCCCAGCCATTTCGTCATCAAAAACCGCTCGTGTTTTTCATACCCACTTTTGATATAGAAAGATTGCGCCCGGGTATTCTCAAATTCCACTTCCAAATGCAGTGCCTTAACGCCGAGGGTTTTGGCCTTTTTTTCAACAAATTTCAGAGCCATTTTCCCAATCCCTTTTCCGCGATAGGCTTTCCGAATATATAGCTCATCAAGAAATGCATCGACCCCCTGGTATTCCAGGCTAAAACCGAGCGCAAGCACCAGGTAGCCGATTGGCTTTGCGGCGTCACAAATTAGCCAAATTTTTCCGTAAGCTCTATTATTCAGTAGCATTCCTAACGCTTTGCGCGCTCCACTTTCATCAAATGGGATTTTATCGAATTCATAATAGAGTCCCCTGCAAAAAGGTATTTGTAAACTATAGCTAAATGTACTATCTT
>CAXHHS010000091.1:0-13348 GCA_964015645.1 uncultured bacterium | reverse complement strand
GAACAAATGAAACACCGGAAGAAAGCGACAAATTCACGGAATTGAGGACAGCCTTCGAGAATGGGCTGAAAAAAGCAATCGTCAGCGGAACGGTATCGGAAGACGGGGAATTGCCGTTAAAATTATCCGTCGAAGCATACGAATTGGTTCGGGAGAACGATGACAAATAGAAAAATAGCAACAGCCGTTTTGCTAACAATGGCTTTGTTTGCGAGTTGCAGCAAAGAGAAACAGCCATCCGGGTTATCGCTTATTGCCGAGTGGGGCGGCGAGGGAACCGCACCCGGTCAGTTTCGCCATCCGGTTAGCATCGCCATTGGCAGCGGCGGGGTTGTTTACGTCTGCGATTCCGGCAACCGGCGGATTCAAAAGTTTAGCGGCGATGGCGAGTTTGTAACATCGTGGGGCACGGATTTATTCGACAGCCCGGTAGGGATTACGATGGATTCGCGGGGAAATGTTTATGGGGCAGATTTCGGCAATGATGAAATTTACAAATTTGATACCGATGGCAATCTATTGCTGAAATTTGGAACCGGCGGCAGCGGTGAGGGAGAATTCAACGCGCCGGTGGCGGTAGAAATAAACCGCGCCGGGGAAATTTACGTGCTGGAATTCAACAACCACCGGGTGCAGAAATTTGACAGCCAGGGCAATTTTCTACTGCTGTGGGGCGGGCGGGGGCATGAAGAAGGCAAACTGGAATTCCCCGGCGACCTGGCCCTCGACAGCGAGGAAAATATCTGGGTGCTGGATACCCACAATTCCCGCTTGCAAAAATTTACACCCGAGGGCCAGTTTTTAGCTGCTTTCGGCAGCCACGGCTCGCAAGCCGGGCAGTTTGCCGATGCCAGCGGCATTGCCATTGACGGCAAAGACCGTATTTACATCGCCGATAGCGCCAACAAGCGCGTGCAGGTGTTTGATGCGAATTTCAAGCATCTTTTCAGCGATTGGTACGACCAAAAGTGGCAGGGAGAAATTTTCTCGCCGACGGATGTGGCGGTGGATTCTGAGGGGCATGTATTCACGGCGGATTTTTCACATCATAAGATTCAAAAATTTGCCTTGAGGTTTGAAGAGTGATTTAAAGAGATAAGAACCCATCCACGTTCAGACCTGCCTGCTTGATGATCGCGCGAACAGTGCCTTCAGGCAGGTCACCGGGATGATTTGGGATGGTCGTTCTACGGCGGCTATTCGGATTCAGCCAAATTTCATGGCTGCTGAATATCCCGTAACCCGGCAGGAAGTTGATCGCCATGTTCGATGTAAGATTCGATGAGTTTGCGCGCTACATCCCGGGCAATTTCCAATGTCTCGGAAAGGGTGCGCCCCTGGGCAACCAGGCCGGGGAGATCATCGCTAATTGCCAGATAACCGCCTTCTTTGAGAGGCTCTATTGCCAATCGAATTATTTTTTCTGCCATACCAATCCCGAACTGTTTATTTCATTATCATAATGACCTAATAATGAATCAGTTAAAATAAAAAGGCCGGTGATGTCAACAAACTTCAAAAAAGAATAAGCTTGATAGTTGGAAAATTTTTCGCTAATATACTTGCGCTATCGTGCAACTATGCATATAAAGAGGCTCTTTAATTTATGAAAACATACACAGAAAAATTCAAGGCGCTTTCCGATGAAACCCGGCTTCGTATTCTTTATTTGCTAATCAATTCAAACACTGAGCTTTGTGTTTGTGAATTTACAGATGCTTTGGAAATCCCCCAATATAATATTTCCAGACACCTGAAGATTCTGAAAATTGCGGGATTGATTGAAGAAAGAAAGGAAGGTCGTTGGGTTTACTTTGGTCTAACTAAAGAGAACGATAATTTTACAGTAACCATATTAAACGCCATCAGCCAAATACCCGAATCACTATTATCTAAGGATTTAGCCGAATTAAATAAACGAATTGCAATTAGAACAAATGGCAAATGCTTGATTGGAATTCAAAAAGAGCATTTATTCAGTAATCACCCCAAAAAGGAAATGAAAGAAGGAGTGTAGAAATGAATTTATTCAAATTGCTTCTTATTGTTTTGCTGCCGTTCTTTTTCTTGAATTGTGGCCAGAGTGATCAAAATTCAAATCTTGTTGAAGTCGAACAAATTTTGGCTACCCCCACAAACTTTGCGAATCAGACTATTATAATTCAAGGTGTTGTCAATCAGGTGAATTCAGATAAACAGCTTTTTAGCGTGATCAGCCAAAAGGAATTTAAAGAATGTGGCATTGACGATTGTAATGCGGGCGAACAATTGCCCATTCGCTATAATGGCGACTTGCCTAAAGTTGGGGAGGAAATAGAAATTACAGGCATTGTTAAACAAATTGAGAAAGGTTTTGTTTGTGAAGCCCAATCCATTAGAAATTCTAAAAATCTATAACTCCGAAAACAGAAAATTATCGCTGCAAGAAATCTCAGAAGATTTGGAGAAAATCGCTCAAATCAAAAAATGCTCTTTTTGTGGATGTAATGCCGATACCTTGAAAGAATTTGCTTCAATCGCCCACAAGCAGGAAGCGGCGGATTTAGCTGACCGTGCGATTACCCTGCATAATGAAATTAATCAAAAGAAACGCTATGAGTGTATCGGTTGTAACCCTTGTTATCCCGCGGATATTTCCAATTTGCTTTTCGAGATGGATGATGATCCCTCAACCGGTAAAAAACAGGCAGTATCCTGTGGTTCTTCTTGTTGTTCTACGGATGAGTCAAACCGATGGCCGGTCGAGAAAGGCGAATACTTTTTAGGGGATGAGACTTCGCCGGTTGCGGTTTGTACAATTGCGAACACTAAACTACCGGAACAAATTCACGCTAAAATGGGTGATAAAATCGCTATTGCCGGATTCTGTGAAACGGAGAATATCGGTATTGAAAAAATAATCAAAAATATTATCAGCAATTCCCAAATTCGTTATCTTATCTTATGCGGTGAAGAGAGTGGGTTAGAAATGATGGGGCATCTCTCCGGTCAAGCGATATTATCATTGCATGAAAACGGAATCAATGAAAAGGGAAGGATTATCGGCGCAAAAGGAAAGCGCCCGGTTCTAAAGAATGTGGATTCTGAGCAGGTTAAACAATTTCAATCTCAAATCGAAATCGTTGATCTGGCAGGTTCAATTTCAATGGATGAAATAGAAAATGCCATTGACATCTGCGGGTCAAAACATATGCCTCGCTTTGAGAGAAAGCCGGTTCAAGCCGTCACGAACAATTTAATCACTGCTCAAAATCCGCAACGGCTGGTGTTAGACAAGAAAGGGTTTTTCGTCATTTTGCCGCAAAAAGAAGAGAACAAGATATATGTTGAGTATTATGCCAATAGCGGCAAGCTTTTGCATACCATTGTCGGAGCGGATGCGCCGGGCATTTATTACACCATCATTGAAAAGGGCTTTGTGTCTAAGTTAGACCACGCCGCTTATTTGGGCAAAGAGCTCACAAGAGCCGAATATAGTTTAAAATATGATATTCCATATACTCAAGACAAAGCGTTAGGAGAACTGGAAGTTGAACAGAGCACTTAGTATTATAGTTTTCCTATTAACTTTGGGTATCCATTTTTTCTGGGTAAGTTCGGAGCTTGAGCCAAACGCCCTCTGGATAGATTCCGGTGAACTTTCAAATCAGCCGAGAATCAGCGGATATGAACTCTATTTTCAAGATGAAGAATATTTTTTAGGCTTATCTTATGCGTTGGCAATTGCCTTTACAATATTTGCAATTTCAAGGCTGAAAATCAATAAAAGCCAGGGAGTTTTAGGCGTCTTCAGCGGTGTATCTTTTTCAGCGGCACTTTATACGTTCGGATGTTTTTTAATCGGATGCTGCGGTTCACCGATGGCGATTGTTTATGCGGGACTGTTTGGCAGCTCGTTTCTGGGATTCACAAAACCATTCATCTTTTTGATAACTTCTCTCAGCATTGCCCTGGGATATTGGATAATGACGAGAAAACCAAAAGGAGAATGTTGTTCCATTGCAGACACGGAAAAAAAAAGACATTGAAACATTACTCTAAAAAATAACCGTTGTTTGGAAATTATTCTTTACTATATTTGCGAAGCGCAGACACATGTACTGGAATGATTGATTTGAGAAAGCCGTAAAAATGAGCAAGTTTTTTAAACGAGGACATAAATTAACCAAAATCGATTGGCTGCTAATCAGTCTACTGGCCGTGCATTTTTTTATCCTGCATAGCTGGCTGCCGGGATACGTGCTTTGTATCGGCACCGACGGCCATATGGCGGTTGAGTCCAGCAACGATCAAGCCAATTGTAACGATCCCGAACCATTGCCTTCTCATACGGAAACGGATGCGTCGATCATTTTTTCCGGCGCTTTCGCTGCGGAACACTGCGGCCCCTGTGTTGATGTGACAATTCATTCCGATTGTGACGATAAAGCGCCGAACCAACAGAAAAAATCCGCTTTACAATTACTTTTATCGCTTGTAAATGGCCAGCATTCTTACCCATTTAATGTAGTTGAAGACCATTACAAAAACACTGTCATTGATTTCAAAACCGTCAGCAATCCTTCTCTTACTTCCCTTCAAACCATTGTTTTACTGATTTAGACCCTCTGCAACATTAACCATAACATTTTTTCTTAATGAAAGCAGCGAGTCATGAACTTGTGTGCTTCCATTGTCTTTGTACGAAATTATCTAAATCGAATACTTTTTGTTAATGCAGAGGTGAACATGATTTTGAAACATCTCCATTTATATGGACTGATCTTAATATTATTGTTTGGCGGCTGCGCTGCTCATCGGACCAGTGCCAACCTGCCGGAACCGCGGCCCCTGGCCGAGGATTATGAGCGTTATTTTCCGCCGATGCAGCCGGATGCAGCGGATACCGCTTCCTATTCCGGAGAAAACCCGGCGGGCATCATTACCCTGCGGCAAGCGCTTTCCCTGGCGCTGCTGCAAAACCCGGCCCTGGCGACTTTTTCTTATGAAATTCGTGCGGCTGAGGCGCGAGCACTGCAAGCCAGTCTCTATCCCAACCCGGAAGTGGGAATTGAATTGGAAAATTTTGCCGGCAGCGGCGCATTCAGCGGAACCGGTGAAATGGAAACTACTGTGTTCCTGGGACAACCGATTTTGTTAGGCGGCAAACGGGGCAAGGCAGTGCGCACCGCCGCTTTGGAAAGCGACCTGGCCGCCTGGGATTATGAAAGCGCCCGCCTGAATGTATTTACGGAAGTGCGCCGGGCCTTTGTGGAAGTTCTTTCTGACCAACAGCGCGTGGAACTGAATGAAGAATTAGTACAGTTAGCCGAGCAACTCCTGCAAACCATCGGCGAACGAGTTAAGGCCGGAAAAGTATCGCCTGCCGAGTTGTCGCGGGCGCAGGTGCGCTTATCCACCCAACAGGTGGAACTGGAACGCGCCCGGCGGGAATTGGAAGCTGCGCGGACACGGCTAACAGCCGCCTGGGGAAGCCGGAACGCCGGGTTCACCCGGGCTGCCGGTTTATTGGATACGCTTTATGCCATCCCGCCGCAGGAAAACTTGATCCCGCTACTCTTGCAAAATCCCGATTTAGCCCGTTTTGCCACAGAACTGGAACAGCGCCAGGCGGTGATCGCTTTGGAAGATGCCCAACGCATTCCCGATCCCACCATCAGCGGCGGGGTGCGGCGCTTAAACGGAAGCGGTGATAACGCCATTGTTGTCGGGGTTTCCATTCCCCTGCCGCTTTCCGATCGCAACCAGGGCGCCCGGGAAGAAGCGCGAGTGCGCTTATCGCAGACCTTGCGGGAAAAACAGGCCGTGGAAGTGCAGCTCAACGCGGCGTTATTGCAAGCCTACAGCAGCCTGCAAAATGTGTTTAACGAAGCGACAACCCTGCGCGATCAAATTCTGCCGGAGGCGCAAAAGGCGTTTGACACCATCAACGATGGCTATCTGCAAGGGCGCTTTAATTTCCTGGATGTGCTGGATGCCCAGCGCACTCTCTTTGAGGCCCGCGGGCAGTACCTGCGCGCCCTGGGGGATTTTCATAGCATTACGGCAGAAATTGAACGCTTAATCGCTCAAGAAATCAATACGATAGAATAACGAAAGCAATCCCGATAAAATCACTCCCATCCGGGGAGTAAATCGGGATGAAATCTTCAACGATTTCAAAAGTAAAATCTTATAAAACAAAGGAAAAGTATTATGAAAGGAAACAATAAATTACTCATCGTCCTCACACTGATTGTGGGAATAATCATCGGTATGATTGTGCAGGAGATCGTCTTTTCGGCAAATGACAGCCATTCATCAGGCAGTGTCGCGAGCGGTGAGGAACATAGCGGGCACAATGAAACCGGCGGGGACCCAGAACACGGCGAGGAAACCGGGCATGGAGAAGAAATTGCCCGTCTGAGTGATGAAGAACTGCAAGAATTCGGCATTGAACTGGCCGACGCCGGGGAAGGCCAGATTCAACTGCATATCGATTTAACCGGCGAGATTAAAATCGATCCCGACCGCCTGGCGCACATTACCCCCCGATTTTCGGGCATTGTAAAAGCAGTTCACAAAAAGATCGGCGATAAAGTTAAAAAAGGTGAGGTGATAGCGGTCATTGAGAGCAATGAAAGCCTCGCGCCTTACGAGGTGACTTCGCTGATTGACGGCACGGTGATCGAAATGCACCTCACCAAAGGGGAAGTGATCAGCGACGCCAGCCATGACATTGTGGTTGCCGATCTCAGCCATGTGTGGGCGGATTTAAACGTATATCAAAAAGATTTGCAGTTTATCGAAACCGGCCAAAGAGCGGTCATTTCCGGGGGCGCGAAAATGCCGGAAGCGCAGGGAAAAATTTCCTACATCAGCCCGGTGGTGGATGAGGCCACCCGCACCGCCATTGCCCGGGTGGTGCTGCCCAACCCCAATGCCCGCTGGCGTCCCGGTTTGTTCGTCAACGGGCGGGTGGTGACCGAATCGGTGACCGCTGCCACGGTAGTGCCCAAAACCGCCCTGGAAACCTACGAAGACCAGACAGTAGTATTCGTGAAAACCACAGACGGTTTTAAACCGCAGCCAGTGAGCATTGGGCGCAGCAACCGCGCCAATGTAGAGATTCTTGCCGGGTTGAAACCGGGAGATACTTATGTTGCCAAAGGCGGGTTCACACTAAAAGCGGAACTGCAAAAAGAATCTTTCGGCGGCGGCCACGGGCATTGAAAATAGCACACGGATAAAACAAATTAGACAGATTGACTGAGCAAATTTGTCATGCCCGAATGTAGTAATCGGGCATCCATCCGCTTGACTTCTCCTGGATTCCCGCTTAAAACATGCGAGAATGACAAAGTGTACGGCAGTAAAAAGCATAAAGAAATCCGCGCCATCCGTGTTCCGCCAATCATTCGTTGAACGAGAAAATACATTAAAAAGAAGGTAAGATAATGAATAAGACCATAGATTTTGTTTTGAAAAATCGCCTGCTGATGATCGTGCTGGCAGCGCTGATTATCGCCGGCGGCTACTACAGTTATGAAAAATTACCGATTGACGCCTTCCCGGATGTCTCCCCGAACCTGGTGCAGGTTTTTACGGTTACCGAAGGGCTGGCACCGGAGGAAGTGGAAAAATACGTAACCTACCCGGTAGAAGTGGCCATGAACGGGCTGCCGAACCTGAAAAATATCCGTTCGGTCTCCAACTTCGGCCTCTCGGTGGTAAACGTTTATTTTGACGACGGCACTGATATTTATTTTTCCCGCCAACTGGTGAATGAACGCTTGCAGGAGGCGCGGGAGCAGATTCCCGAAGGCTTCGGCGACCCGGTGATGGGCCCGATCTCCACCGGCATGGGGCTGGTGCTTTTTTATTATTTGGAGGATACCAGCGGCCAATATTCGCTGCAAGAACTACGCACTGTTCAGGACTGGTTGATCAAATTCCAGTTGCAAACCGTTCCCGGCGTTACGGAAGTGCTGGGCATCGGCGGTTGGGAAAAGCAGTATCACACCGTATTAGACCCCAACGCCCTGCTGCGCTATGACGTTACCGTCAATGAGATCATCGATAAAATAAAAGCCAACAACCTGAACGTAGGCGCCCAGTTCATCGAGAAAAATGCCGAGGAATTCATTGTGCGTTCGGTGGGTCTGGCTTCCAATATCGAGGATATGGAAAATATTGTCGTCAAGGCGGAAGACGGTATCCCGGTTTACCTGCGGGAGTTGGCCGACATTCGCACCGGGGGCGCCATCCGGCGCGGGGTGCAGACCCGCAACGGTGTCAGTGAAGTGGTTTCCGGGATGGTGATCAAACTATTCGGCAGCAACTCTTCCACGGTCATCGGGCGGGTGGAGGAGAAGATGAAGGAAATCAACAACATTCTACCGCAAGGAATCCGGATCGTTCCTTACTATGAACAGAAGACCCTGGTGGAAGCCTGCGTGAACACCGTTACCGACGCCTTGCTGCAAGGCATCCTGCTGGTGGCGCTGGTGCTGCTGGTATTCATGGGGTCATTCCGTCCCAGCCTAGTGGTGGCGCTTTCCATTCCCTTTTCCATCCTCTTTGCCATGATCGGCATGTATTATTTTGATATTTCCGCCAACCTGATGTCTTTCGGCGGCCTGGCCATTGCCATCGGGATGATGGTGGATGGCACCATCGTGATGGTGGAAAATGTCGACCGCATGTTACGGAAATCCGGTCCCAATGAGCCGCGCATCCATGTGGTGGCGCGCGCTTGCAAAGAGGTGGTGCAGCCGATCCTGTTTGCCATTTTCATCATCATTGTGGTCTTCCTGCCCCTGTTTACCCTGCAAGGGGTGGAGGGAAAGACCTTTCGCCCGCTGGCGTATGCGGTGGCGCTGGCCATGTTCGGTTCCTTGATATTCGCGGTGCTGTTAGCGCCGGTGTTAGCGGATATTTTCATGCGCCGTCCCAAAAAACAACAAAGCGGCGGCGAATCAAATGAAATTCTTATCGTTCGCTTTTTGATGAAGGTTTACCGCCCGGTGGTGGCTTTTTTCGTCAAACGGCGTTCCCTGGCCATCGTTTTAGCAACATTCTTAATGGTTATCGGTCTGGCAATATTTCCGCAATTAGGTTCTGAATTTACCCCCACCTTGCAGGAAGGCACCATCGTAATGCGCCTGACCATGGCGCCCTCCATATCACTGACGGAAAGCACCCGCATCACCCAGATTGCTGAACGCCGCCTGATGAAGATCCCGGAAGTTACCGGGGCGGTCACCCGCATCGGGCGCGGGGAAGTGGGCGCCCACACCGATCCCATCAATAGTGCAGAAATTTATGTGCTGCTAAAACCGAAAAAAGAATGGCGCAGCGCGGAAACTCAGCAGGAGTTGGAAGAAGTGATTCGCGAAGGGGTCGGTGAAATACCCGGGGTGCTGGTCAACTTTACCCAACCCATCCAAATGACCGTGGATGAACTGTTAGAAGGGGTGCGGGCGGAACTGGCCATTAAACTGTTTGGTGATGATCTGGATGTGTTGAAACGGGAGGCCGATGAAATCGTCGCCGCTATCAGCCGGGTGCGTGGGGCGGCAGATGTTCAGGCCGACCAGGTCAGCGGCACGCCGCAGTTGCTCATTAAGGTCGACCGCCACGCCATCGCCCGTTACGGGATCAATATTTCCGATGTGCAGGAAGTGATCCGCGCGGCGGTGGGCGGAGAGACTGCCGGGCAGATTTTTGAAGGCATCCGGCGCTTTGACGTGCTGGTGCGCTTTGCTGAAACATTTCGGAATACGCCGGAAGCGATTGAAAATATTTTGATAGCCTCGCCTGCCGGAATAAAAGTGCCGCTGGCGCAACTGGCGACGGTCGAAGAAATCATCGGGCCGCGCCAGATCACCCGCGAAAACAACAATCGTTTTATTACCATCCAGTGCAACGTTATTGGCCGCGACATCGGCTCCTTTGTGGAAGAAGGGCAAAAAGCCATCGCAGAAAACGTGCAACTGCCGCCCGGCTACCTGGTCACCTGGGGCGGGCAGTTCCGTTTGCAGCAGGAAGCCAATAAACGCCTGTTGGTAGTGATTCCCATTACCCTGTTGATCATCTTTCTGCTGTTGTTCTCCAGCTTTAACTCCCTCAAGAACACCTTTTTGATCTTGCTGAACATTCCCCTGGCGCTGGTCGGCGGGGTGGTGGGATTATGGTTGACCGGCCAGAATCTCTCTGTGCCGTCTTCAGTGGGATTCATTGCACTGTTCGGCATCGCCCTGGAAAATGGGATGGTGCTGGTGACTTACCTGAATCAACTCTTGAAAGATGGGGTAGCGATGGATGAAGCATCCGTTAAAGGCGCCTTGCTGAGGTTGCGCCCGGTGCTAATGACCGCCGTTACCACCGCGTTGGGATTGATTCCTCTGTTGCTTTCTACCGGCACCGGCAGCGAGGTGCAGCGCCCGCTGGCGACGGTGGTCATCGGCGGATTGGTGACTTCCACCATCCTCACTTTGCTGGTGATTCCGGCGATTTATAAGTGGTTTGCGATTGAAGTTGCGCCGGAACGAGCAGCGTTGAATCAGTAACTTGACCTGAATATGCAGGGAGGACATAAAAACTCCCTGCATCAATTTAGAATCGATGATAAAAGGAGAAATAAATCGATGAAACAGATTATCGCTTACATAAAGCCGCATAAATTAAGTCCGGTGACAATGGCGTTACACAAAATTGAAGGTTTAACGGGAATGAGTGTGATCGATGTTCGCGGATTTGGACGCGGCAGGGGCAACCCTACAACAAGGGAGCAGCTATATGATTTTGTGCCCCATGTGAAGATAGAAATCGTTTGCCTCGACGCATTGGTGGATGAAATTGTTGCTGCCATTCAGCAGAATGCCCATACCGGATTGCGGGGCGACGGCAAGATCTATGTCGCGGAAGTGCTGGATGCGGTACGCATCAGTAGCGACAAACGGGGCGAGGAGGCGGTATGAACCAAAGCCTGAAAAGGAATAAAGTTCGATGCGCTGGTATCAAATTTTTGTCCTGATTTATTTAGCGTTATTCATATTATCCGCTGTAATAATAATTGTTGTGAAGCGCAGGCGCAGCAGAATTACACCTGATCGTCTCAAAAAGTCATCTTCAAAGGATCTGCGTCTGCTGCAGCAATATACGAAGACCATCATACTGGTATGGTTTTTGATCATTCTTGGCTTTACGTTCAATCCGGTGCTGATGCATCAATTAAAAATGCCAATTTTCTTTGAATCGCCAGAATTACGGGTTATCGGACTTTCCACCGCTTTTATTTTTTTGATTGGATTTATCGCGGCGCAATGGCAGACGGGTCACAGCTTACACACCGAAATTGATGAAAAAAAGCGCCCAAAGCTTGTCGCACACGGCTTTTATCGTTACATGCGCCACCCGGCTTCTGCATTCCTGCTCGGAAGTTTTGCTTCATTCATTATCGTATATCCGGGAAATGCAACTGTTGTGCTCTGGGGTATAACCTTTTTTAATTCTTATTGGCAGGCAGTAGCAGAAGAAAAATTTTTCTTTAGACAGTACGGTAAAAGATATGAAGGCTATAAAGCGCAAACCGGGCGGTTTTGGCCGAAATTTCCCGGATATAAAGCGTTAGGAGTATAAAAATGAAACAAATAATAATTGCCAATTTAAAAAACTGCTTCCGAGCGGTTTTGTTTATCGTTCTTTTGAACACTATCGGATGTGCCGGAAAAGCAGATCTGATTAAAGCCGGAAAATATTCGGCTGAAGAATTGAATACTGTGGAAGTCGATATCGATGAATTAGCAGCGCATATTGAAGATAGTAAATTTATTGTTACCGGTAGATTAAAAAGATTTCTGCTTTCCAGCTACCTGCCCGGCCATGTTGATGTCGCCATTTTCAGTTCCAATGGAAATCTCCTCAATTGGACAAGTGTAACTCATAGCATACCCTTCATCACTTATAAACGAAGAGTTTCTTATTTTAAAGCCAAGTTTCAGCGGATTCCACCCGAAGGATCGCTTGTCAGCGCCAGTTTCCATAAGGAAGAACTTTCGGAAGATCTGGAATTTGATTGTGGCGCCAATAAAGCAGTGCTTGATAAAGACAGGGATCCTATCAAATGACACAAATTTTAATCGGCAGTTTGGCGGTAACACCATCTCGCCGTACACATTCAGCTCCATTCAGATCAGTATATAAAAATTGGAGGAGATAAACGATGGAGAAAACCCTGCAATTAGAAATCCCGCTCCTGCTTCCGGAAGTAGAAGATGAAAAAGACGACTGTGTCGAGCGGCTTCTGGAGCGGATCGGAAATCACCGCGGGATCAAAAAAGCTCACGTTGAACATCAGAACGGGGAGGCGCTGTTTTGCCTGCATTTCGATCCCGATCATCTATCTATTGAAAAAGTGCGCCGTATCGCCGAACAGGAAGGCGCGGCCATCAGCGACCGTTACCGGCACCGCACCGCGCATATCACCGATATGGATTGCGGCGACTGCGCCGGCAGCATTGAGCATATTCTCGCAAGGATGGAGGGCATTCTCAACATCTCCGTGAATTACGCCACGGAAAAGATGTGGGTGGAGTTCGACAGCGAGCAAATTACTCACGACCGGATCAACAAAAAAGTGCAGCAGCTTGGCTACGGGGTGGAGGAAGAAGAAAAGGAGAAAGGCTGGCTGCGGGAACACTGGGAACTGGCGCTGGCAATCCTTTCCGGGGTTTTTCTGGCGATTGGTTTTTTCGGAGAACTGTGGTTTGCCCTGCCGCGCCCGGCAGCCATTGTTTTTTACGCGTTGGCATATCTCACCGGGGGATACGATGCTACCCGCCACGGCCTGAAAGCGGCGCTGCATTTGCGCTTTGATATCGATTTTCTGATGGTTGTCGCTGCCATCGGTGCGGCAGTGCTGGGCGAATGGCCGGAAGGCGCGCTGCTGCTGTTCCTGTTCAGCCTCGGCCATGCCCTGGAACACGCCGCTACCGATAAAGCGCGGAACGCCATCCGTGCCCTGGGAGAAATCACTCCCAAAACCGCCCGCGTGCAGCGCGACGGAAAAGAAATGGAAATCCCGGTGGAAAAGCTGGAACGCGGCGATATCGTGATCATCAAACCGGGCGAGCGCATTCCCATCGACGGCGCCATCCGCGACGGCAGCTCTTCAATTGACCAAAGCCCGGTGACCGGAGAAAGCGTGCCGGTGGAAAAACAGGAAGGCGACCCGGTTTTTGCCGGCACGGTCAATGGCGACGGCGCTTTGGAAGTGGAAGTAACCAAACTGGCCAAAGATTCCACCCTGTCGCGGGTGATCCAAATGGTAGAAGAGGCGCAGAGCCAGAAGTCGCCCACCCAGCAG
>CAXHHS010000090.1:0-13445 GCA_964015645.1 uncultured bacterium | reverse complement strand
GAGATGCAATGGAGTCTCGTGGGCTCGGAGATGTGTATAAGAGACAGGTGTGACGCCGCCAAAACCAACGGTATCAATATCCAGCGTGTATTGCGGGATGGGAGTAAATGTTGCGGTTACGACTTTGTCAGAGGTCATTACAATCGTATCGGGATTTTCTGTGCTGACCAAACTGTCACTCCAACCGCTGAAGAGATGGCCGGATTCCGGCACTGCGCTTAGAATAACTTCCGTGCCTTCATCGTAAATACCACCCGCTGGATTGAGCGTTACACTTCCCTGGCCGTCTGTATTGATAGTCAAACTATATTGTGGCGGGATTTCTGAGAAATTGGCCGTAATCGTTTTATCGGAATTCATTACAATCGTGTCGGGATTCTCGGTGCTGACAAGGTCGCCGCTCCAATCATCAAACCGGTGGCCAGCATCGGGAACAGCAGTGAGAATGACTTCCGTGCCTCCCTGAAACACACTACCAGCAGGCGATAGCGTAACGCCCCCAAAACCAATAGTATCAATATCCAAGGTATAGAAGACTTCTGAGAAGACGCCTATTATCACATAACTCGCGTTTGCGACAAAAGTGTCAGGATTTTCTGTACTAACAATTCCAAGCCAGTTTGTATCCGGAATCGCCGGATTAACAATGCCAACACTCCAACCATCAAATTGGTAGCCGACATCCGGGATGGCGGTGATCATCACTTCACTGCCTTCAAAATAAACGCCGCCGGGGGGATCAATTGTAACCCCTCCCGAACCAGCGGTATCGATATCAACTGTGTGTTGTGGAATTTCCGTAAATATCGCGGTGATCGTTTTGCCGGAATCCATTGTAAGCGTTTCAGGATTTTGGTTTCCGGATAGATCGTCGCTCCATCTGTCAAATTGATAGCCAAAATCCGGCACGGCAGTTACAGAAACGACAGTTGCGCTATCATAAACGCCTCCGCTGGGATCGAGTGCGATAGTGCCACCGCCGGATATATTTGTTGTCAGGGTATATTGTGGCAAATCCGGCGCTTCGATACCGGCATTAATTTCGAGAGCGATAACAGACCAATCGACATTACCGCTAAGTGTACCATCAACCGTCATCGATGCAATTACCGGTGCTCCTCTATCCTGGATTGCAACCCCGGCAGCATTACCGCCACTGCCCTGGGTAAATTCCATACGTTCGGTATAACCGCTACCTGGCTCATGCTGACGATTGCGTATACCAACAGCGCAAAATATCGCGCCGCTGTCTGCACTTGTAATCATGTTGAAATTATAAGCATTACTATCATCACCGCCGCTGCAAAGGCCATCGAGGCCATTTGTATTACCGGAAATAAAGTTGCCGATAGGATTCTCCGCATCGACGCCGGAATAGCGCGTAACAGCAATAGAAGCATTCGATGGTGCGCTGCCCAATGTGGCAGTCACAATTCCATCGCCTGTGGGGCTTCCGATGGCCATCCAAACCTCCAGGCCAATTTGGTTTCGGCCACCGCATTGAGCTTTAACCAGCGACCAGTTTAATCCCAAACCGGAAACCGATACAACGTCTGCCTGGCTTTTCATCGTTATAACCGCCAGGTATAGATCACCTTCTACTGCGGTTAAGATATCATTCGTAGCAACGATATTTGATTCGGATGCCCCGCCAATTTCTCCTTCGGCAAAACTAATTGGGCCTTCGAAACCGCCAATTTCCGAAAACCTGGCAGTAACCGATTTATCATTGTCGATAATAAGCGTTTCCGTAGTGTTGAGTCCGCTGAGATCGCCGCTCCATCCGCTAAAAACCCAACCGTTTTCCGCGGCAGCTGTTAGTGTAACTTCAGTCCCATTCTCGTAAATTCCGCCGGGAGGATCCAGGGTAACATTCCCGGAGCCGATAATGCTAATGGCCAGGGTATTTGTTACGATAAAATCGGTTACGCTGGAGTCCTGGCCTTCGCTATTGGTAATACGAATTTTACCGGACGTTGCGCCGGCAGGGACTGTTGCCTGGATTTGTGTATCGGAAACGACGGTGAACCCGGGATCGATAGTACCGTTAAAGGCAACTTCCGTTACATCGGAATAATTTTCACCGGTAATCGTTACAATTGTACCGATGGAACCGCTATCCGGCGAGAAGGAAAAGATTCGCGGCAGCGGCGGCAAATCGTCGCTGGTAATAGTGCCAACGCCCTGGGAGTCGGCAATTAGTGCATTGGTTGCGTTTGTTAAATTTAGAAAAAACGTTTCATCCGTCTCAATATCCGTGTCGCCGTTTACTTCGGCAGTAATTGTTTGTGTTATAGATTCTGTAAGGCCGCCTGGCGTTTTATTTTTGGGCGCATCGAAGGTTAGTATACCGGATTCGGAAGTGTAATCGCTGCCGGCTTCTGCAGAGCCATCGGCAGTTTCATAACTCACCGTTACTGCATCCCCATTCGCGTCATTCAAGGTAACGGTAAATATTGCATCTACGGTTCCGCCATCCCCTTCCAAAACGGTTACATCATCAACGGAAAGATATGGAGAAGGATCGCCAACCACGACCGTTTTAACGCTGGTCGTTTGGAGTTCGCCATCATCCCCGGATAATTGCAAAACATAAGTACCATTGCTGGTAAAAGTTGCCGTGGTAGTGTCTGAGCTGGCATCTCCAAATGTAACCGCTCCCGGGCCGCTTAATTTGCTCCAATTCACTATTAGATTGCCGGGGTTCGATGGAACGCCATCATCTTTAGCCTGGCCATTCAACGTAATAGTGCCGGGGTTTTCGATTGTCGTATCGAGACCGGCTTCAATACAGGGCGGTAAATTATATTCGGGGACGCCATCAAAGGGATTGAGTTCGAAAAGAAACATCGTTTCGGGATCGGTATCATCTAACGTGATGGAAAGTTGAACCGGGTCGGCATCTCCACCACTTTCTACTTGTACCCGCAAGATGTTTGACGAAGAAAACGGAAAATTATGCTTCCATTTATGCCCATCACCATGAATATATAATACCGGTTTGGCGAACGCCCCGGCAGATTGTTCAAATTGATCGAAAAACAAAGTGCGGTTTGAACCAGGCCCGGCATGGCCGAAAATAACAGCACCGCGCACATCACCGACATGAGCGGTAAATTGAGCGTCTACCCAATCGGCGTCTTGTTGCAGCCGGGTATTCCATTCGCTTTGATTTACCGGCTGGCTGCCAACAATATTAATACCGATAAATAAAACACCTTTTTGCACAAAGGCAAAATTCTCGTGCCGAACATCCTGGTGCTCTACTCCAAAGGCGCTTACGCCGCAAAAATTCTGTTCAAAATCAGTAAAATATTCTTCCCAATACTCCCATGCTTGATCTGGATTCGAGCAATCGTTCCATTCATTGTCGCCAAGCACAATAAATGCCGGAACAGCCAGTCGTTGCAACCAGGCGGACATATCGCGATAGACCGATTCCGAGCAGCTTCCACCGCCGCTTTTAATATCGCCGAGGTGTACGAAAAACTCGGATGGGCTGTATAAGTTATGATTTTCGAGCTGCTCTTCAAACACCGGAACTTCCGAAGAACCATACGGCACATCGCCCGTTACCGATATAATTATTTCTTCATGTTGCGCGAATAATTGTAGTGAAACAAAAAATAAAATATAAAAAACGCAATTCTTTGGCAGTACTCTCATCCTAAATTAACTCCTTTTCCTCAGTAGCTATGGTAATACCAGGTTTTCATTTCAGTGAAGTCGGAAATAGCTATGGGTAAAGTTTTCTTTCCACACGACCTGCAAATTTAATGGGCAAAATTTTCAAATACGTTATTTCAAGTCCCTTCTTGAAATAAAAATTTTTAAAAGGATATAAATCAAAGAGAAGGGGTGAAACCAAATCCACCATATAAATGAACGATGATAAAAGATAAGGCTTGTGCGGTTTTTATGCCGTGATTATTTGCACAATACCGGCATAAAACCTAATTATTTGAGCAGAATCATTTTCTTTATCGCCGAAAACATTCCGGCGTTAATTCGATACAGGTAAATACCGCTGGACACCGCTTTTCCCCGGTTATTCGTTCCATCCCAGGCAATGCTGTGAAAACCAGCCTCTTGCCGGGTATTTAGCAGCGTTTTGATCTTTTGCCCTAAAGCATTATAGATCGCCAGCTCCACTTTTTCATTTACCGGCAAACTGTATCGAATCTCGGTAGTGGGATTAAACGGGTTGGGATAGTTTTGAAACAGTGCAAATTCTGTGGGAATGGATCGCGTTAACTTGCTTAATTTCAATGTGTTAACGCGAGGATCGCTGATGATAATGGTTTGATTTTCTTGAAGCGTGTAAGAAATGCCATATTGATTTCCAAGAAGTTCTGTGATTGTATATTGCGCCCCGGCTTCTAACGGTACGTTTGTTATGCTGAGGGTAACCGGGTAATGCTGCGTTTTTATTCTTATTGTGGATTCCGTACCTTCGGAAATGCGATAATCGCTGGCAAACCGGGCGTCAAATGTACCGGCAGGCGATATTGGCGGCAACCGGTAGCTTGCCTTATCTTCCGGTCTATCCAATGCCACATTGTAGTAGAGTTTTTGCGGCTGGCTTTCTGCCGCGGCATCACGAATTTCTATCGTGGGGAATTGGCTTAAACCCGGTAATTGTCCAAATGCTTTTGCCAGGGATTGATCCGCTTTGGTTGAAAGACCCAGCGTAATACTTCCGGTTCCATTACTATTTATCCAGTAGCCTTTTCCTTGTTTAACGGTATCTGCCGGAACATAGCTGCCGTCGAACCCAAATAACGAGCCGGGAATAACGACTCCATCAGGGTCAGAGATATTTTCAAGTGCAACATCTCCGGAAATCCCTGAGATCAGATTCCATCCTTCGGAGAGATCGATGGTGCATTCGTTGATTGCCGCTCCGTTTATTTCCGCAACTTCTGCCGTATTTGAAAGGAGCCAATACCCGGCGCACATCGACAGGCTATCTTCCGAAAAATAGCTGCCATTGTAGCCAAAAAGCCCATTTTCCGGCGCATTTGGGAACAAAACCTGGAAATGCGGATCAGCAGGGATATACGGAAGTCCAACCAGGTTCCACCCATTTAACAGTGGCATGGAAAAAGTTTGTAACGGCTCGATGCCTTCTCCCGTTAATGAAACGTTCACCGTACTATTATTGGGATCATCGCTGGAAATATCTAATAACGCTGTTTTTTCGCCAACCGTACCAGGGTTAAAACTGACAACAACATCGTGTGTCTGCCCGGGGCTTAGTGTAACGGCATCGCCACCACTATCGATGTTAAATTCACCGGCGTCGCTGCCGCTAAGCGCAAAGTCGCTGATGTTTAAATCGCCAGTGCTATCGTTGGACACCACAAAAGTCGTCGTTGCGCTGCTGCCGATTTCTACTGCTTCAAAATCAAACGATGCTGGCGTTACCACAATTTTGGGCACCGGGCTGCTGCCGGCTCCCGGCTGAATTGCGACGCCGACAGCGGCCCAATCCACATTACCGCTAAAAGTGCCATTCACAGCCAATGTGCTTGCAGCGTCGACGGTAGAATCCATTACGGCCAGGCTGGCTGCGCCGCCGCCGCTTCCCTGAAGAACTTCGGCTCTTTCCTGAAATCCCGCTCCGGGCGTATGGCTTCGATTACGCATCGCTGCCGCGCCAAACACTTTTGTGCCGTCGATTAAGGTTGTAATATCAAAAGAATAAGCCGCATTGTCGCTGCCGCCATCACATGCGCCATCTAATCCATTTGTATTTCCCGATATTATACTGCCAATCGGATCATCAGCGTTTGCACCGGAATAGCGATTTACGATGATTACGGAGTTGCCGGGAGCCGATGGAAAGGTTGCGGTTACCGGCCCGGCGGCGGTTACATCTCCCAACGCCCACCAAATTTCAACACCGGTTTGGTTACGCCCGGAACATTGGGATCGCAGTTTGGCCCAGGTTAACCCCAAACCGGTAACGGCGTCCGCTTCCACATAATTTTTGCTGGCAATGGCCGCAATGTAAAAATGCCCGGAGATTGCCGCCAGGTTACCAGCAGTGGAAATGCTGCTGACACCGGATCCTGCACCGCTCTGGCTTTCTTCGAAGGTAACTTCCGCGATAAAATCGACACCGGTACCGGTAACCGGAACAGTGATCGTTGCTTCATCGGCGTCATCGCTATCGATTTGCAGCGTGGTGCTTTTTTCGCCAAGCGTCGCCGGTGTAAACCCGATAACGACTTCCTGGGTATCATTCGGAGCAACAGAAAAAGGTGCGCCGCCGCTTTCGATGCTAAATTCAGCAGCATCGCCGCCGGTTAAATCGGTCGCGGTTACATTGAGCGTCGCACCACCTTGGTTAATCACATACATTGTGCGTAAAGCGCTAACAGACGATTTTACGGTTGGAACAACAACCGGCCCAAAGCCGATTGAATCCGGGGAAACGGTAATTTCCGGTTCCGGAGGCGGAATGCTGTTTCCGGTAAGATCAACGTCAAAAGGGTCTTCATCGGGGTCGTTACTTTCGATCCTTAAAGCGGCGTTTTTGCTGCCCAGTGATATGGGGTTAAAGCTGACGTCTATATCGCGCATTTCCGAGGGGCTTAATGTAAAGCTGCCGCCGCCGCTATCAATCGAAAATTCCCCGGCATCCGAACCGGTTAGATTAGTGGCGTTGACTTCCAAATCTTCCATGCCGTCATTGCGCACGGTGAAGGTTTGCGAAGCGCTGGAGCCGTTCGCCACGTCACCATAATCATGGGAAGAAGGCGTAACGGTGATGTCGGGTGAAAGATTCTCCCCGGTTCCGCTCAGGCTAACGTCAAACGGATTTTCATCAGGATCATTGCTGGCGATTCTCAATACGGCACTTTTCTCCCCGGTGGAGGTGGGGTTAAAACTAACTTCGATATCATGGGTTTCGCCAAATTCTAAGGAGAAACTACCACCGCCGTTTTCGATAGCAAACTGGTCGTTATCCGAACCGGTAATGTTAGCTGAAATTACATCCAGCGTAATTGTTCCGTTATTGCGCACAGTAAACGTTTGCATGGCGCTGGAACCGACTACAACATTCCCAAAATTAAACGTAGACGGCGAAACGGATATATCCGGTTCCGGCTCTGCCGGCCCTAATTCGATAACATTGTGAAAATAGCGCCGGGATTGCGCATCGCTGGCCAGGACAACGATTCCGGTTGTATTATCCACGCATTGTTTGGTTGTGGTCGGATCATTGATTTTAGCATCTTCGTCGCTTTGGATAAAAGGAATTGGATCCGAGAAATTTACATTATCGGTACTGGACACTTTATAAAAGATATCGCCATTGCTGCCATCTTCGCGGTAGCGAACGAAAACATAGACGTTATTATTGGCAACATCAACCACTAATTGCGGTCGCGTAGGGCTATTGGAACCGGCGCTATTAAATACAACATACGACTCCCAATTTGATTCTACTAAACAATCGAGATTACCGGGGCAGCGAAGCATCATAATAATGGGAGAAGACCCGGTTTTAAGCGCAGCGTACAACGTCCCATCAGAATCGCAGGCCAGTGATTTTAAATTGATATGGTCATCGGTAGAGATTCCATAAGCGACAACGCTGTTCCAGAGATTTGCAGCTGCGCCGTCTTCATGCACGGCAAAATAAGTCGTTAGGCCGCCGCTCTGATCGCTCCACATTATTCCAACTCTATTATTAAAAGCGATAATCCCGGAAACATCATCGCTGCTAACGCTTGCCGGGCCGCCAACCGGTAAAACGAATGGTGTTGCCCAATCCGCATCGCTTGTAAGTGTATGATTTACATATACCTGGCTATTCCGTACATAGGTTACCCATAAAATTCCGGCGGAGTCTTTTGCGATTACGAGCGATTCGCCTTCGGCCTGGTTTACTTCCACTTCATTCCCCGGCCCGCCCAGCGTTTGGGTCCAGGCTTGATTATTGGCGTCATAAACATATCGAAATAGTTGCCCGCGATTTCCAGCGCTGACACTTGCCCCGGATTCCGCCCAAACGTGTGAAACAACGTAAAGTGTATCCCCATCCAAAAGCGCGTCCGCTTTGGTATCGATGCGCGGGTCTAATTGCACACCGGTATCGATCCAGTCTTGTGTGGATAAATCAAGATAAAAAATGTGGTAGGCACTTCCACTATTACTCCACATGCTCGCCCACCAGCGGTCGTCATGCCACCATAGTTTGCTTTCCGGTTTTTCGGCGGTAACTTCTTTGTTTCCACCGGCGCCACTTGCGTATTGCCAACTGCTGCGAAAGCCGACATCCAGGGTATCGGCAGCTTGTATGGTGGAATAATTGCAAATGAGCGTTAATAGAAAAAGAATTTTAAACAGGAAATTGAAATGACGACCCAAAAAAAAGTAGTAATTTAATGCTTTCATAAAGACCCTTACCAATTTCAAATTGAACGAACCAAGATAAATTTAATGTTTGAGAATCATCCACGATGTTTCTCGCTCCAAACGAATCGATTTAAGCAAGATGATGATGCGGTAAGACCAATATTGAGTGACAACTATTATTAAGAAAATGGCGGTAATTTGTGGTGACAGCTTGCACAATACTGTAACACAAGTTTTCAACTTGCAATTTGTAAGCAACACGTTTCGCAAGTTGAAAACTTGCGTTACACAGAATTTGCGTTACACAGATTTGGTGAATAATTCAAATAACTTTTGGGTATTTTCTTCCAGGTTAAACTCTTCGCGGACAAACTCGCGGCCAGCTTTTCCCAATTTTTGCCGAAGTTCGGGATCGTCATGGAGTCTTTGCAAAGCGTCTGCCAGGCCGTTTACATCGCGCGGCTGCGTTAACAGGCCGGAGCGCTCATGCTGTACCAATTCCGGGATGCCGGAAATTTCGCTGGAGATTACCGGAACGCAGCTGGACATGGCTTCCATCAAAACCACGGGAACGCCCTCTTTTTTGCCATTACTGGTGGGCACGCTAGGAAGAACGAAAACGTCGGCGACTTCGTACATCTTCAAGACTTCCGTTCGTGGTAACCCACCATAAATTTTGAATTTGTCGCTTAAGCCGGCAGTGGCAATTTGGCCTTCTACTTCCTCACGCAATGGCCCGTACCCAATAAAATGGGCAGTAAAATCGATACCTCTTTTTGCCAAAATCTCGCAAGCTTTTACCAGGTATTTATGGCCTTTTACTTCTTCGTAAGAGGCAACGCAAACGATTTGAAGCGGGCCATTATTCCCGGTATCTTCCCGGGCTTTAAATAAGGTCGGATCAACGCCGCAACGGATTACTTTGACTCGATTGCGCATTGCTTCGCCGCATTCTTTTACCATCACTTCTTTGTTGAAATTGGATACCGTAACCGCAGCGGCAGAGGCTTCTATTTTTTTATCCAACATTCTTCGTTCTACATGCAGGTCCGATCCATGGGCTGTAAACGTAAACGGAATCCCGGTTAGCCGGGTAATTATAAATCCTGCCACTGCCGGGTGATTGCAAAAGTGGCAATGAACGTGTTTGACATCCAATTTTTGCATTTCGTAAGCGAATCGTACGGATTTCGGAATAATACCAATTGCGCCGCCAAAAAAATTCATGCTGCCGAAAGTGCTGCTAAGGATGTCAAAAATCATTTTGAAATAGGTAAGCGGTTTGCGAGCTATATAATAAAGATTCGCAATAATGATCGGAAGCGAAATGAAGGGATGGAAGTGCGCTTTTTCCATGTAGCGGGCAACTTCCGCATGATGCACATCCTGGTTTTCTTTCAGCAGTGGAAATAGTTCTACTTGCACACCGGCTTTTTCCAGCGCAACCATTTCATATAAAATAAACGTTTCCGTTAATTTCGGAAACCGCGACATGATGTAAGCCACCTTATCGACCATCTGGGGCCGGCGGCGATTCTGCTTGTGTTTTTGAACTCGCGATCTTTCTTTCACAACAACAGCATCCATGTTATTTTCCTTTCTTCCGTGATTCAATTATGCCTTAGAACATCCAAATATGAGAACCATTTTTTGAGCCGCAGCCTAAATATCTTTAGCGTTGTTTTTCGGGTAATGTTAGTTCTGCGAATACTGAAGGGATTCGCTTTATCCAGATTGCAGAAACCATCGCGTGTTGAGAAAGCAACCTGGTATCCTTCTTCGCGCAATATGTTGATTATATTATCGTTATGATTACCGTTTGGATATGCAAATGAGGGCAATACATCCCCCAATTCTCTCTTCAAATCTGCCAGCGATCCGCGAACTTCCTGGCGAACCTCTGCCAATGATAATTGTGTTAAAATTGGGTGGGTTTGGGTATGGCCGCCGAAGTTTAAGCCCTCTTTGGCTAACTGCCGTAATTCATCCCAATCCAAAACGGTTTTATATTGTTTTTGTTTACCATTCAATTTATGAGATACTTCTTCCACGAATGTCATTGCAGCATCGTGCGAGAGGGTTTTAACATAATTTTGCAGCGTTCTGACGCCTTGCCATCGCTCTTCATCGGAAGTTAGAGAAATAGTGCCAACGGGCGAGGCAATTGAATGCGAATCTGCCATTACCAGCGAACGATAGAGTTTATCCCACCAAAATGTTCGCCCCGGCTGATTGGGGTATGCCGTCGGCACAAAAACGGTTGCCGGCAGTTTATAGCGTTTTAAAATTGGCCAGGCGTTCTCTTTTACATCACAGCAAGCGTCGTCAAAGGTGATCAGAACCGCGCGCTTAGGAAGCCGTGCGCCATTGTAAACGGCGTTTAACACTTGCTCCATGGAAACAACGGCGTAATGATTGGCGAGAAATTTCATCTGTGCTTCGAAGCCCCGCGTGGTTGCGCTAATCTGTTGGGGATTGAGAAAGGGCTTTTCCGCCGGTTCGCCAACCCGGTGATAGGTGACGACGCGTAGAAGATTTTTACCGCTTCCGTAAATGTGCGACAGATAATCCAGATTATATTTGCTCATTTTGCTTTCTTTTTATAAAGGAGTGCAAAATTCATTTTGCAAAAAGGTCTCGTTGTTGCAGAATGAATTTTGTGGCATAGCCACCACTACGTGGCATTCCTATCTTCCATTTTTTGATTCATAAAACCGGTTTATTTCTCCACAAACGTCTTCATAAACCTTTTTCAATGGCTGAGTTGCATCTACAACAACAAAGTTTTGCGTTCTTTCTCCCTGCCCTAAATACGTTTTTTGAATGTCATCGAGGTATTCGATGGAGGCTTCGCCTTTGCGGGCGTACAAGACTTCCGGTGGGGCATATAAAAAGAGCACTAAATCCGGTTCCGGGTAAAATCGATGCAGAAACCAGCGATGCAACCGATCATCCGATTCACGGTTATTGTATTCGTTATCGGTTTCTTGAGGGCTGCGAGCAAAATCAAACAAAAAATGCCGGTCGTACAATACGATATTTCCCTGGCGGCGATAATTCCAGGAAAGAAATTGGCGATACCACTCTTCGGCAAACCGGTTTGTTAAGCGAACATATCGCCATATAGCGTTTTTTTTCTTTTTACTTTTTGGCCGGTTATGCAGGGAGGTGCTTTGGCCATTTGCCCCATTGGAATTACTGCCCTTTTTCATTCTTTCAATAAAACGGGAGGTTGGCAGTGCAACATTACTCGACTCGATGTTAATTCCCATGTACAAATATTCCATAGGCTTGGAAAAATTCTCGCGAAGCATTTTCGCAATTGCGCTTTTTCCTGCGCCATCTCCACCTATTAGCGCTACTGAAAACATATTCATCCCTGTCGTTTGGTTTAAATCCCTTTATGCAATTTTATCAAATTGTTTTACCGTATACTGCCAAAGCAGGTAAAATCGGTTTTTTCGCAGCCATGCTGTGGTCTCGGCAGAAAGCATGCTGCTGCTGCCAGTTTCTCCTTTCAAACGGCTGATCATGTTAGCGACATACCGCGTCCAGGCTAACACGAAAAGCGGTTTTAATAATTCTTCCGGAATTTCTAGTTTCTTACAGTACTTCCGCAAGTGCGGCATTGCCCATCCTGGATTTTCATGATTAAAGAAGGCATTTTGAAACGCCTTTACCTGCTGCGGTTGTTTAGTAGCGTTTTCTTTACAAAACGCGATATAGGTTAAAAAGAAAATAAAATCAGCAGTTGGCAGGCCATGTTGTTCTGCCAATTCCCAATCAACAACGCCTAAATCGGTATTATTTGCCAGCATTAAATTGGGTGATGAAAAATCACCATGCTCAAACACCAGGGGAATTTTAGCCAGGCGCAGCGGTTCAATAAGCTGGCGAGTTTGATCGATCAGTTGCTGTTCTTCCGGCAGTAATGGAAAACTGTTTTCCAAAGCGGCGAAGGAATTAATTGCCAGTTTTTCGAACCAATTTTCGATTTTATAAGCGCAAACCGCCGTATTTTGATTGATTTCTTGCAGCCAATTAAAAGCCGCTTGAATACAAGTTTCCGTTTGTTTGCGAATCAATGGCGGGCGCATAATTTGTCCCTGTACCATTGTTTCGACCAATAAACGATAATCTTTCCAATCCTCATAGGCGACCACTCGCGGCACGGAATCGTAGCCGCCGGATTTGCTGGCATGAAGCCTTCTTAAACTTTCCGCCTCCAAATCCAGGCGATGATGATCACCGGAAATTCGCGGCAGTTTAACGACTAAAAAGGGTGCTTGCTGCCCTTTATTGAGCACAAAAACAATCAAATGGCTGGATGCTTGAAAACCGGGCGTTAGAATAACGCTGGACAGCTTAGCCGGAGTGCCATATTTTTCCAGCTTAAGCCGCTGCCAGTTTTCGGATAAGTATGTTAATATCGTATTCATCTTTTATCATTCAGCAAAAGTGCACATTTAAAAGGCCATTTTAAAAATGGCCACTAAGGCGCTAAGTCACAAAGTTTCACTAAGATATATTTAATTTTTTTTAGTGAATCTTCGTGGCTTTGTGACTTGGTGGCCTAAAAATAAACTTTTAAATAACTTCTAACTCTTTTTCCCTATCAAACTGAAACAATTGACATAGTACGGTAATAGGCCGGAAGATTTCAGGGTTTTTCCGGCAGTTTCTTTCAGGCGGCCTTTCAGATTGCTGTGGCCTTTTTGAAAGGCGTAGTTTAAAGCAGCAGAACCGTCGAGCGGGATGATTTCCCGGCAAGACCAGAAATTCGGTCGATGCCAGTGCAATTCGATATTCCGAAAATTCATCTTTTCGAGAAATGCGGCGTAGCTCCGGGCATGTTTAAATTTAATTTTGCCACTTTTGATAGATTTGATCGCATTTGGCCGCTGGATCTCCCAATACACATGGCCGCCGCGTTCTAATAAATCGATTGCTTTTCTTAGCTCATCAAACCGGGGATGGCGGGCAACTAACAGCTCGAAGTGATGACCGTTTCCTTCCCGGTAACGCTCTAATTCACCCATATTTATGACGCTTAAATTATTGCTGAAAAGTTCAAG
>CAXHHS010000089.1:0-13449 GCA_964015645.1 uncultured bacterium | reverse complement strand
TGATGAGGCTTATGATCAGGCGCTTGGCGCCAGTATAACTTTTAAAACAGCTTCTTAGAGCGTGTTTGGAAAGTGAAAATACTCGCCACTAAGGTACAAAGACACCAAGTTTCACCAAGTTTTCTTATAATTTTCAATGGTTTTTTTGTGATTCTTTGAGACTTTGTGCCTTTATGTCGAATTTTCAAACAGCCTCTTAGAGGCGGGAATGTGCTATAAATAAGGATACCTTTACTGCCTGGCAACAATCACGACGCCGGCCCCAATCATCACCGATCCTGCACTACGATTCAAAATTCGATTTGCTCGCTGGCTGGAAAATATCATTCGTGCTCGCGATGCAGAATAGGCATACGCTAAATTAACGACTGTCAGGACGGTGGCAATTACGACAGAAACAATTCCGATATCTACCGTCGTTAAACTCGATAAATCCATAAATGCCGGTAAAAACCCAATGTAAAATAGAATAACTTTCGGATTGCCGAGGGTAAGAAGTAAGCCGGCCCAAAAACTTTTTTTAAAGGAGCGTTTTTCAACTTCTTGAGCTGCTTTAAATGTTTTTGGCTCTTTTTTCCACATTTTCCACCCTAACCAAATTAAATATCCACCGCCAGCAAATTTGACGATTAAAAACAAGCTGCCTAAAAATTGAGCGATGGCCGTAAGGCCAAAAATCGCGAATAACAAAAAAATAATATCTCCCAGGACAATTCCGAGATTCAAGCCAATCGATGATCGAAACCCATAAGCAAGTCCTTGTGCTACGCAGGCAAAAATCGCCGGCCCTGGTGTTACAGCGAATATAAAAACAGCTAAGGTTAATGCGAGAGTGGATTCGATAGTCATCGTTACTCCTAACTCAATATGTTTTACCTAAATTAGAGCAGTGAACAACTTGTAATTTACTTGCTGCCAATCATTTTGAATCGACAATCCCAAATGCCCGTACCGGAAATGTGCCAAAGGCTTTCACTTTGACCGGAACGGCAAAAAAGCGAAAACCGCTATCGGGAAAACGATGCAGGCCGGTTAAATGTTCTGCAATCGGGATATCGTTTGCCAAAAGAACCGAATGTACCGGGCGGTGGCCATCATCCGTATTGTCGATGTTAAACGAATCGATGCCCACGAATTTTACCCCGGCGTCTCGCAAAAAATTAGCAGCATCTTTGGTGAGATAGGGATGTGATTCAAAATATTGATCGGTTCGCCAGTGATTTGACCAACCGGTATCGAACAGAACCGCTTTACCGGATAACGCCTTCCCTTTTAATTGAGAAAAGTCGATTGCCCGGCCATCGCGCTTCATATCAAAACGAATAACGACACAATCGAGATCTGCCAATGAAGCTAAAGGAAGCTCGGAAAGATCTTTCCCGTCAGAGTAGCGGTGGAAAGGGGCATCAACATACGTTCCGGTGTTTGCAACCATTTCCAATTTCCCGATGTGAAATTCCGTGCCAGGCGCATAATGTTTGTGAGATTCCTCCCGGCCCAGGTAATCACAAATAATCGGTGCGGGTAATCCTTTGTAGGTAACCATACCATCTTCCACAGTATGGCTAACATCGATCAAACGCGTATCTTTTTTCATCATGAAACCTCCAGTAAATCGCAGAATAATTTTTTAGAAAAAACTTAGTACACGGTAAAAATGAATTTGCTTGTTTATTGCTTTTTGGGAATGGTGAAAATGTTAAATCTTAATACCGATACTTTTTTAGCTTTTATTTCTTCAAAATGTTACTTACATTTGACGCAAATATTGAAAATTAAAACTTCTTAAACTGATACAGTCCTCGAAGTTTCATCCAAACGCAAAAAAAAACTTTTAACCTTTTTATATTAACTGTTCATTTAAATTATTTTGCAATTAACCTGGAGGGGTTTATGCACAGAATTGTGAATGCTGTTATTCATCGCAATCCATTGAGATTGATCAAAATTTCTCTGATTATTTTTATTTGTCTGTTATTTACCAATGTTTACTCGCAAGGAAACGGGGAGCTGTTCGAGGTACAAGAGATTGCCATTACAGCGGTACAAAACATTTCCCAACAAGGCGTATTAAATAATATCGATAGACAAATTGGGAATGCGATTATTTTAAGAAATCGTTATTTAAAAACGTCTTTTTGGAATATCGTAGAAGACAATAATCCGGATTCACCTAAAGAGCTGTTAATATTGAATTTGTTTCCGGATTTAGTTATTCCAGCCACAAGCGAGAGCATTGAAAGAAGGGGCGAATTTCAATTTACCTGGAAGGGAAAGGTAGAAGGCATTCAAAACACCCAGGTGGTGATTGTAGTGGATCATGATGAAATTGCCGCAAACATTTGGATTCTCGACCGCTTAATTCAAATTCGGCCAATTGGCGATGGCATTCATACGATAAACGAGATCAACCAAAGCGCTTTTCCCCCGGAATTAGCGCCGCAAGCGGTGGATCTTCCCGGGGAAGATGGCGCTAAAAGTAAAAGTGTTCCACAATCCGAAAAATCTGCCACCGTTACTCCATATATCGATATGATGATCGTTTATACGGCAGATGCCGCCGCAGCTTCTAGCAACATTGAGCAGGAAATTCAACTTGGCGTCGATGAGTTGAATGTAATTTATAAAAACAGCGGCATTCTTCAAAGGGCGCGCCTGGTGCATACGGAACAAATTAATTATAACGAGAGTGGTTCGCTTTCCACCGACCGCAATCGCCTTCAAAATCCCTCCGATGGATTTATGGATGATGTTCATAGCCTGCGAGATACCTACGGTGCAGATTTGGTCAGCCTGTGGGTTGCCGATGGCGGCGGCGGTTGCGGAATTGCCTACATTATGACCACCGTAGGCCCGGGCGCTGAATCGATTGGGTTTAATGTCTGTGCATTGGGATGTGCAACTGGCAATTTGACATTCGCCCACGAATTGGGCCACAATATGAGCGCCCGCCATGATCGCCATGTTGACCCAACCCAAAACAGCCCTTATGGATACAACCATGGTTATACAAATGTAAACGAAAGCTGGCGAACTGTGATGGCATACAATAATGCCTGTTCCGATGCCGGCGGAAGCTGCCACCGGCTGCCCTATTTCTCCAACCCGGATACCACCCACCCATTCACCGGTTCGGCGATGGGAATTCCCGGTGGAGACCCGGTAGGCGCGGATAACCGGCAAACCTTGAATAACACTGCCGCCACCGTCGAAGCATTTCGCACCCTCGGCACATTTTTGTCGGCTACTCCTGCGGCGGCAAATGCCAGCAGCGTTGCCCAAAGCGTTTCAATCGACATCTCTAATATCGGGAGCGGGACGATGAATTGGTCTGCTTCCGTAACAAGTGGCAACTCATGGCTTAGCATTACATCCGGCAGCAGCGGTTCAGGAAACGGAACAATTGAATTATCATTGGATGAAAATAGCGCTTCCGGCGATCGCGGTGGCGTGGTTGAAATTACATCTCCCGAAGCCGTAAACAGCCCGGTGGAAGTTTTGATTACACAATTCGGAGCGCAAGCCTATGCAACTTTGCCCTATCAAACCGGCTTCGAAAGTGGTTCATTGGATGAATTTTGGCGAGTTGTTAATTCCGCCCCGGTTGGCCAGGTTCAAGTTTCGACTGCGAACGGCCCGCATTCCGGTAATTTTCATTTAACGATGGATGTTAGCGCCAGCGGTGAATATGTGGTAAATGAAGCCTGGCTGTGCCTCGATTTATCGGGAACGGCGGAGGCAGAATTGGATTTTTGGTGGAAAGACGTTGGCGATGAAACCCATGTCAAAGATGCAGTATACTTTTCCGATGATGGCGGGGCTACGTTTCAAACTGTTCATCAATTCTGGTCTCATGCCTTTGATGGATGGACGAACTTTGTTTTGGATATCGATGAATTGGCCGGTGCGAGCGGTTTAGCGCTTACGGATAAATTTATCATCAAATTTTCCCACATGGATAATTTCCCGCTTACATCGGATGGATTTGCCTTTGATGATATCAGCGTTAGCGGTACAGGCGCCCAAAATATTGACCTGGAAATGGCAATCGGGTGGAATATGATTGGCCGCCCGCTGGATGTAGCGGATTCTTCCGTAACTGCCCTGTATCCCTCGGCGGAAGCAAGCAGTCTTTTCGGTTGGGATGGCACTTATTCACCCGAAACAGAGATTGCCGCCTGCCGCGGCTATTGGTTGCGATACCTGGCGGAAACAACGGAAACCATCGCCGGAACCCCGAGGAATAGCTGCTCAATCGAACTCGTAGAGGGCTGGAATATGATTGCCGGGCCGTCATGCAGCGTTCCGGTTACCTCGATTGGCGATCCTGATGGCGTTATTATTACCGGCACCATTTTTGGCTGGTCCGGGACATATTTCGGTGCATCTACAATTGAGCAAGGTAAAGGATATTGGGTTAGAGCAAACAACGGCGGAACGATTACACTGGCCTGCGCCGAAAATATTTCCAAATTACAGCGAGTTGAAGCGATAGATGATCTAAGCAGGGAAAGCGCCCTGATGATAAAAGATGCAAACGGCGCTTCTCAGAAACTCTATTTTAATGTGCCGATCCAAAACGAAGCACAAAAACTGCGGTATAGTATGCCGCCAATTCCCCCCGCACAGCTATTTGATGCCCGCTTTGAAGACGGCTATCGTGCAATTGGAGAAGTCGAAGGAATAATTTCCTTGCAAACCCGCCACTTTCCGGTACGAATTACAACCTCTAATCTTATTGTGAAAGGGGATGCGAAATATTTGTTACAAGAAGTAATTGGCGTAGAGATTATCACAAGCCATGTCTTAAAAGACGGTGAAGAAGTCGTAATTACCAATCCCGCTGTTCGGAAGCTACAGCTTCGCCTTTTGGAAGGCACTGCGCCAACAACTTTTGCCGTTGCACAGAATTTTCCCAATCCATTTAATCCCACAACCGAAATCCAATACGCAATTCCACAACCGGAAAACGTAACCTTGGAAATTTATAATTCCGTTGGCCAAAAAGTTCGTACCCTGGTATCGCAACAGCAAGAAGCCGGTATTTATACCGTTACCTGGAATGCAACTAATGACGCCGGAAAAAGAGTGGGAAGTGGCGTATATTTTTACCACGTAACGGCTGGTTCACAGCAAAGTATTAAAAAAATGCTCCTGATAAAATAGATCGCAGTGTTAAATATCGCAAACCTGCTTATTTGAGAGGATTAATTAATAATAACACCTAACGTTCTTTGATTGAGATGCCTGGATGATATAAAATTTACGTAGTCTTTCTTAAACCCCAAAAGACCAAAAGTTTCCTGCATATCTATGTAGGGAACTGAATTTAAGATGCTTCAAAAACTGCATATTCGTGCAGTTGAAAAATTGGGTGGTTGCTATTATATTGCAAAATTAGTCAGGTATTTCTGGCTAATTTGCTTGGCGCGCAGGGTGTTGCGGAGACTTCTCAAATTGACCGAATGCTGAACCTCATGCGATTAAATACGATACCGGTAAACTGAAATTCGAAAACAAAATATGCTTTATGACTCCTGCATCAATCTGCAACACCCCGGGCGTCTAAAAACGGTTTTTGAAGGCCGCTCTTGGAAACTACACACATCATCTAAGTTCGACTTTATCCATTCTCAACAGGTAACAACGGTGTTATTGCTCATTCTGGTTTAAAGCTATCAATTTTTTATTTATCAAATCAAGATAGGTTCATCAGAATAAAATAAAATAGTTACATAACTAAGGAAGAATTATTATGATCGTTAAACCGATCTCAATAGCGATCTTGTTGTTACTTTCTTTTACTAAAATTATTCTACCACAATCTTACGATCTTCAACTACGGTTAGATCAAAACGATCAAACCATTGGTGGAAACTACCAAATAACCGTTCAAATGAAAGCCGTGGGCAACACGTTTGAGATGGGCAGCAGTAATTTGGTATTCACCTATAATACGGATGCATTTGAAACCGGGGAAGAAACATCCCCACCGGTTTTGAGTGATGTTTTTAATTTTAGTGGTGGCAATTACAATGAGATGACGTTAACCGATCCGGCATTAGGTAAACTCTCTATTAATATAGATTTAGCCGGAGAAAGTAACGGAACGATTGTCCCGCAAACGCTGACAGATATTGCTGCAATTCGATTTACCATTAAAGCTCCCCAGGAAACCGGCCAGTTTACCTGGCAAACGGAGCCTCCCAATCATGTTGTTGTATTCGACGATGATCAATCGTCATTGCTTCCTGCGAATCGCCTTGCCGGAGAATCAACGTTTCTTCACAATTCGAGAGTGTTCTGGAATTTAGTCGGGTTGCCGAATGATGCGCCTGACAAACACTATCTTACTTTGTTTCCGAATGCGGATCCCAATACATTGTTTCGTTACGAGGGAAGTTATGCCCTGGCAGAAACGCTTGCTTTTGGCGAAGGGTATTGGCTAAGGTTTCCGGAAGCAGGAACATCCGCTATAACCGGTTTTGATGCAAACTGTATCGCAATAAATCTTAACGACGGTTGGAATATCATTAGCGGCCCATCTTGCAAGATTGCTGTCGAGGACATAGAAGATTCTGAAGGGATTATTATGCCAGGCAGCTTTTTTGGGTTTGAGGGAAGTTACTTTTCAGCCGATACCATGTTCCGGGGAATGGGATATTGGGTAAATACGTCCCAGGCTGGACAGGTTGTTTTAAATTGTGGAACAAGCGGAGCAGGTTCAAAAGCTCGAAAAATAAACGCTGGCTTATTCGCACAAATAGACCTGAACGCTATTTCTTCTCTTCAATTAAGCGATGCTGCCGGTAATTCGCAAACCCTCTATTTTGATGCGGAAATTGAGAAGCAATTGGCGGAGCAATCGTTTCGGCTTCCGCCGATTCCCCCTGCAAATGCCAGCACTTTTGACGCCCGTTTTAGCGGCGATTTTCGGTTAACGCAAAAAACGGATGCCATTATTTTGCTACAAGCCTCCCAATACCCCATTTCCATTTATCCCCAAAATCTTACTATCCAAAATGATAGCAAATATATTCTCCGCGGAATTTCCGGCAACAAAGAAGTTGCCAACTATGTGTTGATTGAAAATGAAACTATCGAAATCCATGACCCCCGGGTAAATAAATTGCAACTCAGCAAAATCGAAGCGACAAATATCCCGGAAAAGTTTATAGTACATCAAAATTATCCGAATCCATTTAACCCCGCTACTACGATTCGCTACGGCCTGCCAAGTGCGCAAAAAATTAGCATCGTTATTTTCAACACCCTGGGCCAAAAAGTTAGAACATTGGTGAATGGCCGCCGCGAAGCGGGATTTCATACCGTCACCTGGAATGCTGCAAATGATATCGAACAAGGTGTTGCATCCGGTATTTATCTATTCCGGTTTTCCACCGAGGAGCACTCGGCAGTTAAGAAAGTGATTTACCTTAAGTAATGGTTTTCGTTTCTACTATTGCTGTCAAAAATCTTTGTTTTTTAACAATTTAGATCGTTTCCAGAAACACTTTATTCATTTACTTTATCTTAATTTTGTAGGAGGAAGATATGAGGAATCGTTACGCTGTATTTTTTAACATTGCATTAATCGTTTTATTTTTTTCCATGTCTTTGTTCGGAGACGAAGATGAACGAAAAGCATTTAAAAATGCAGAGGAATATCGCGCCTCGCTGGATAGGAATTTGCCATACAAAGGGCCAAATGATGAAACATTGTTAGCCAATCGTTGTGGCACAATATCTCCAACAGAAGGAGAAGCCGCCCTTATTCGGGAGCAAGTAAATCAATGGTTGATTCAGAATGGACCGCCGGCAGAAAGCAACAGTATTACCGTAATCCCGGTTGCTTTCCACGTGTTGATCCATGGCAACGGTGTTACCGGCGATGTGCCCGATGAGATGCTTCACGAGCAAATCGATACGTTAAATGCCGGGTTCGATAACACCAATTTTCAATTCAGCCTTTTGAGTATCGATCGCACTATTAATACCAATTGGTATAATGATAACGATGAAGCCGGTTTCAAATCCGCTTTGGCTGTTGACCCGACAACCACCCTAAATTTTTATACGAACAACACCGGTGGCGGTGGATTATTGGGATACGCTCGTTTTCCCTGGTCTTTCCCGGAAGATCACTTTATGCATGGCGTTGTTTGTTTGTATACTTCCCTGCCCGGCGGTTCAGCCGTCCCGTTTGACGAAGGCGATACCGGAACCCACGAAGTGGGTCATTATATGGGGTTATGGCATACATTTCAAGGAGGATGTAATCCTCCAGGGGATGAAGTAGAAGATACGCCATATGAAGGATCCCCCGCGTCCGGGTGTCCGATTGGGCGAGATACCTGTCCTGCTCCTGGGGTAGACCCCATTCACAATTATATGGATTATTCTGTAGATGCCTGTATGACAGAACTTACCCAGGGACAATCGGATCGCATGGATCAAATCATTGCCCAATTTCGCCCCACACTGTTAAATGCTTCCCAAACGTTTGATATGGAAATGCTTAACGGCTGGAACCTGCTCAGCTTGCCTTATGAGCCGAGTGACCCGGATTATACGACGCTTTTTCCGAATGCAGCCGCCCCTCCGTTTTATTTTGATGGCTCCTATGTGTCTACAACAACGTTAGCCTCCTGCACCGGTTATTGGGTTAATAACAATGGCGCAGAAGTTTTGCCAATTACCGGGGCCAATATCCCTACCTGCGAGATCAATATGAATGGTGGTTGGAATTTAATCGGCGGCCCGTCTTGTGATGTCGCTGTAGCTGCAATCGATGATCCCGAGAATATCATTACCGGAACCATATTCGGATGGAACGGTGGATATAATGCTGCTACAACAATCGCCCAGGGGCAGGCATATTGGGTGAATGCATCGACTGCTGGCACTATTACATTAGGTTGTACAGGCGCGCTTGGAAAAGCACCTCAGAATGTTGTAACGGCGCTTCCTGACTTCCGAGGTGCAAATATGATCGAAGTTAGTGATGCCCAAAGCCGTAGCCAAAAATTGTATTTTAATATCGCACTCGAAAATAGTGCTGGTATAAACGCATTTCAATTACCGCCCGTTCCCCCGGCACAGATGTTCGATGTCCGTTTTTTAAATGGCAGTTTCCTTTCCGAAACCGACGAAGCTGAAATCAAACTTCAGTCACAAAACTATCCTGTTACGCTAAACGTTCGGAATATCCAAACAGAAGGAAATGCCAAATTCGTATTAACCGCCTATGCGGGTTTAAAGAAAATATCGGAATATGAACTCGATAAATCGCAAGAAATTATAATTGCAGACCCACAAATCAACGCATTAAAATTAGCGAAGATTTCGGGTGCGCTGCCGGTTGCTTTTTCATTAGAGCAAAATTATCCTAATCCGTTTAATCCCACCACGGAAATCCGTTTTGGCCTGCCAACAGCTGAGAATGTCAATATTACCATCTTTAACACACTTGGCCAAAAAATTAAAACCCTGGTAAATGAACACCAGGAAGCCGGTTTCCATACCGTCGTTTGGGATGCGACGAATGACTTAAATCAAGCGGTTTCGAGCGGTGTTTACCTCTATAGTATTAATGCCGGAAATTATACTGAAATTAAGAAAATGGTCTATTTGAAGTAAGCCAGGATTTCGTAGTTCACGCTTTAGGCTTGTAGTTAACGCTTCAGCGTGAAATTTATACAGCCTGAAGGCTGAACTGCGAACTAAAATATTTACGTGCAAGTTTCAAATTACTTTTGTATAGTTGTATCAAATATTTTTAGTATAAAAGGGATAAAATCGAAAATGGAATTTAATGTCATTGTTTAATTGAGGGGCAATAATGAAACATTCTCCTTCCGTGTTTTCCTTGATAGTTTGTTGGGTAGGTTTAGTTAGTTTTTGTTTGAATGCGCAAACATTTACCAATTCCACCACCCTTTTAAACCCTGCTACTAATGGATTCGAGTGGGGGGCAAACGCCGTTGATGTGAATAGCGATGGCTGGGTCGATATTTATGAACGGGAGAAACTTTACCTGAACGATGAAGGGCAGGGGTTTACCAATATCTACATTTCTACCGGGCTTGATGATGGCAGCGGAACGTTTGGGTCTGTTTGGGGAGATTATAATAACGATGGCTACCTGGATGTGCTTTTCGAAAATTTCGGCCCCCTGAGCACTCTCAACAAAAACAATCGCAATCTAACTTTCGATTTAGCGAATGCCGAAACCGGGCTAAATCCCAGCATATTGGCACAAACCTGTGGCTGGGCAGATTTTAATAATGACGGAACCCTCGATATTTGGTTGAATGACGATAATGGTAATAATAAAATGTATATAAACAATAATCATAGCACATTTCAGGATATTAGCGGGTCTTCCAACGCGCCGACAAACGGGAATTCTTACGGAATGTCCTGGGGAGATATGAACAATGATGGGCTGACGGATGTTTTTATCGCCACTTGTCCCGGCGGCGACGTGAATCACCTTTTGAAAAACAACGGCGATGAGACATTTACAAATATTGGCAATAGCGCTGGCGTAGACAATACAGCGGCAAGTTGGGGAAATATTTGGATGGACATTAATAATGATGGGTACCAGGATATTTATGTTGCAAATACCGGCGGCGACCCCAATTTACTTTACCTGAATAACCGGGATGAAACATTTACCGATATATCCGTTTCTGCCGGCGTAACCACTACCGGTGGATTTGGTTGCGCTGCCGGGGATTTTGACAACGATGGTTGGATCGACATCTATGTGGCGACTTCCGGGCCTACTCATTCATTATATCGCAACAATCGAAACAATACCTTTACCAATATTTCTGCTAGTGCCGGAATCACCGAAAACGAGCATGATGCAGTCGCGCTGGCAGATTATAACAATGATGGTTGGCTGGATATTTTTACTGCCGGCAGCCCCCAAAATCGCTTAATGATGAACGACGGCGGCAGCAATAATTGGATTATGATTAAAACCCGTGGTGTTACCGCAAACCATTTTGGCGTTGGCACGCGGATCGAAGTTTACACAAATAACGGCCAAAAGCAATTACGTGAAATTCGCGCGGGAGAAAGTTTTTGCTCGCAAAGCGATCAATTAAGAGCGCATTTTGGCCTCGGCAGCGCTGCGACGATTGACTCGATTCTGGTTCATTGGACAACTGGGACGAAAGATAAAATCGAATCCGTTAGCGCTAACCAGGAAATAACCATTGTCGAAGGTGTTGGCCTTTCCAATCCACCAATTTCGTTTACGCTAACCGAGCCATCCGACGGCGGAACCGCCACCGGTGGCGCGACCATTAATTTAAATTGGGAAAGCGCAGCCAGTAAATCCCAGGGATCAATTACTTACAGGGTTTATATTTGGGGTAATGGCGTAGACCTGCTATTTGAAGACATAACCTCCAACACATTCGATGCCCCGGCTGATATGCTAACCGATGGACAAACCTACAATTGGATGGTTGATGCAACGGATGGATTTTCCATCGTCGCATCGCACGATATTTTCAGCTTTATATATGAGGAAGGCGAGCTGCTAAGTTTCAATAAATCGATTGACACCGGTTGGAACTTATTAGCGCTGCCATTCCAGGTTTCCAATCCGGATTACCAGGTTGTGTTTCCCAATGCCCAACCAAATTCATTGTTTTATTTTGATGGCGGCTATGTGAGCGCGACGGAAATGGCAGAATGTGTCGGATATTGGCTAAACTTTGAGGCGGCTGAAATTGCTCAAATCCAGGGATTCGCCATCAATTCCTGTACTACTAATTTGGCCCAGGGATGGAATTTAATCGGCGGCCCTTCTTGCGGCGTCGCAGTTGTTGATATCGACGATCCTGGCAGCGTTATTACGGGCGATATATTCGGATTTAACGGCTCCTATTTTGCTGCGACAACAATAGAGCAGGGGAGAGGATATTGGATAAATGCAACCGCACCGGGTACAATTACTTTAACCTGCGCGACAACAACCCCGGCCAAAAAGGAAACCCGCCTTGCCGCAATTGATTTAAGCGAAAACAGTACGGTACAAATTCGCGATGCGGCCGGTTACTCCCAATCGCTTTATTTTAATGCAAAATTTAATGATCCTGCAATGATATCCCAATTTGCGCTGCCGCCAATTTCGCCTGCCGGTTCTTTTGACGCCCGCTTTGAAGGCGATATACGCCTTATTGAATCGGCCGAAGGGGTTATCAGTGTCCAAAGCACAAATTTTCCCTTAACACTAACAGCGACCAATCTATCGACAGAAAGCAATAAACGATATCTTATCGAAGAACGAATAAATGGACACGTAGAAGCTCAGCATATTTTGCAAAATGGCGAAAGCATTCGCATTTTGAACCCGCAAATTAACCAACTTCGCTTAAGCGCAGCCGATGAAATTGTGCCGGATAAATTTGTGCTGGAACAAAACTATCCCAACCCGTTTAACCCAACCACTCAAGTTCGATTTGGTATTCCCGAAGCTGCAACTGTTAGTGTTGCAATTTACAATTCACTGGGGCAAAAGGTAAAAACACTAATAAGCGAACGTAAGGAAGCCGGATTCTATACCGTTAATTGGGATGCAACCAACGATCTCAACCAGCCGGTATCCAGCGGAATTTATCTATATAGCCTCGAAGCCGGAAAATACCGCGATATAAAAAAAATGATCTTTCTAAAATAACCGGAGTGCCAAACTTTAGTTTGGCATCTTAACCTGTGTATTTATTATAGGGGTGTGCATCAAGCTTCTGAAGCCATTAAAACGGCTAATTTGACCTCGATTTCTCGTTAACACCGGATTAAACCTGGTGTTAACGAGAAAAAGCGGTTCTTCGGGAACCGCTTCAACGGTTTTCCGCCAATTTATGCACTCATGCGCCCCTTCATTTACTCATTCATTTACCATTTCAAATAAAATGCCACTTTAGGTTGAGGTGAATAAAAATGCCAAACTAAAGTTTGGCACTCCAATCGTTCTTATTTAACCCAAACCACTTAACATGGAGGTTCGTAATGAAAAGACCGTTCCAATTCTTATTCATTGTTTTATTGCTTACGTTTGGTGCATATTCCCAATCCAAATTTGCCCCGCCACTCGTAAAAACCGTTGATGAAGCGATTCGAAACAATACAACTGTTAAAGCGCTTATTGTCCTGAAAGATCGCGTCGATATCCATACGCTAAATCAGCAATTATATGCTGAAAAAGTTTCCGTGCATCAGCGTGCTGTAAATGTTGTAAGCATCCTACAAAGAACTGCCCGGGAAGCCCAGGGCGAGCTTTTAACGTATTTAGAGGCCAGAAAAGTCGAAGGCGAGGTTAACGATTTCCGAAGTTTTTGGATTATCAATATGATTTCGATTGAGGCGCAACCATCTGTATCTGTCTCTTATACACATCTGACGCTGCCGACGAGCTTCTTGGTG
>CAXHHS010000088.1:0-13454 GCA_964015645.1 uncultured bacterium | reverse complement strand
GTTTGAAATACATCAAAGCCCGGTTGCAGGAAAGCTATTCGGATCGCTGGCAAATAAATTCTGCGCCAGCACCGGGAGGCTGGGAAACGCAAATTATTATAGATGATACTTGAAAATGAAAATTCTTATCGTTGAAGACGAAAGCCGGATTGCTCGCTACCTGGAAAAGTTGACGCGGGAGATTCTGGCAGATCGATTGGCCTCGCTGAATATTGCATCGAATATAAAGCAAGCAAAAAACTTTTTACAAGACAATGCTATCGATCTGTTATTATTAGATTTAAACCTGGAAGGTGAAGATGGATTTAAGCTATTAGAAAACATTGTTGCCGGAAGTTTTCATACGATTATCGTTTCCGCTTATAAAGAGAAAGCATTGAAAGCGTTTGAATACGGTGTTTTGGATTTTGTCCCCAAACCGTTTTCCCGCGAAAGATTGCACCAAGCCTTTTTCCGCGCTTTGGATAATTCCAAATCCGCTGCTGTTGCCGCAAAATATTTGGCGATTAAAAAACAGGGACGAATTCGGTTAATTGATGTGCAGCAAATATTGTATATCAAAGGCGCACGATCCTATTCCGAAGTGTATTTGGCAAGCGGCCAAAGCGTACTCCACGATAAATCCCTCAACAAGCTCGACGCGATTTTACCGGAATCCTTTGTGCGGATTCACAAATCCTATATTGTAAAAATGAGCGCGGTAAAAAACATCCTGGTGCATTCCGGCACTCGCTATGAAGTAGTTTTGAATGATACCATCAAACTGCCGATTGGCCGGACAAAGTATAAAGAATTGAAAGCGCTGTGGGGGTAAAATAGATTTTGAGGGTTTGGGTTTTTCGAATCGAGTTTTTAAATTTGTTTTTTTGCACAGCGCTTCTAAAAACTATTTATAATTCTTATGCCTGATATTTACAGATTGTAAAGTAATTCAAAAATGAAAACAGTATATATATTGTGAGGTTCAAACTCTATGGTTTATAAGATCAATAACGACGATATAATCACTTTCGTAGACCAGGAATGGTTGGAGTTTGCTCAAAAGAATGAAGCCCCGGAACTAACAAAAGACAGCATTTTGGGCACATTAATATGGCGTTTTATTAGTGGTGATGAAACAAAACAATTATATCAGCACCTGTTTGAACGTATTAGAAAAAATAAAACAACCGCTGCTATTCCATTTAATTGTGATTCTCCAACCGTAAAACGATCTCTGGATCTTTCAATAAACGCCCTGGAAGATGATAGTTTAGTATTTACGAGCACGGTTATCAGCATTACACCTTGCGATAAAAATCCTTTATTAGACCCTTCACAAGAGCGCAGCTCGGAAATTATTAAAATTTGCAGCTTTTGTAAAAATGTTTACTTCGAAGGAGCGGGCTGGAAAAATGTTGAACGTGCTTTATTGCGGCTTAACCTAAATTACTATAATCCTTTACCCAAATTAAAAAACACGGTTTGTTCTGATTGCAAGAAGGTGGTGGAAGCTGTTTTTTAGATTGTGCCAGCAGAAACACGTTTAATAAAAACTCCTTTTCTTAAGGTTAACAACGATTTAACCCACTAACCCACCATGAAAATCAAACAAGAAAATATTTCTTTCATCCTGGTCGAACCCCGGCATCCTGGTAATATTGGCTCTGCGGCACGCGCCTTAAAAACGATGGGGTTTCAAAACCTGGTGCTTGTGAATCCTTGCGATTATGATGTGCCGGAAACGCTCTGGCTGGCTCATGCCTCGGAAGCTATTTTGCAAGGTATAACGGTTTTTCCAACTCTGCGCGAAGCAATCGCCGATAAAAATTTTGTTATCGCGACAACGCAACGCATTCGGGGGCTTCATTTTCCCTGCTACACCCCGGAAGAAATCGGGCAAAAGATCATACCGGTTACCCAATCGCATAAAGCGGCAATTGTCTTTGGCCGGGAAGCTACCGGTTTAACCAATGAAGAAGTTCAACTCTGCCACGCAATTTCCACGGTTCCGGCGGCGGTAACGCACCCGTCGCTCAATTTATCCCAGGCGGTGATGTTGTATGCCTACGAGTTGTTTAAAGGCTCGTTCGAAGCAGAAACTCGCTACCAGTGGAAACTCGCGGATAACGCAGAAAAAGAAGCCGTTTACCACCATCTGCGCAGCAGTTTGCAGAATGTTAATTTTATCCCCATGGATAATTGGAATAATTTTATTATGCGATTTCGCCGCATGTTCGACCGCGCTACGCCGGAAGTTCGCGATGTAAACGTGATGCACAAAATACTGCAAGCGTTTGATCAGTATATTGAACGACTAAGAATGAAGGATGAAGGATGAAGGGGAAAGTGGCAAGTTTGTTCCGCCACGCAGTGGCTCCTATGGAGCAGGAGTTCCTTCGGAACAAGTGATCTAACGTATTAAATTTGGTATTCAAACACGTTTTTTGCCAGGCTAATTGTTACACGATTATTTTCGAGGGTTTTATTAATCGCGAGCTAAGTCTATTTTTTTTAATAATTCTTCATAGCTTTTACGCACTTTTTGAGTTCTTGGATGATCTTTACCCAATTTATTTACCCTAATTTCCAAAGCTCGCCTATAAAATGGTTTGGCTTTGGTATATTGTTCCTGTGCTGTATATAAATCGCCAAACCCATGCAAAGAAGACGCAACGTTGGGATGATCTTTACCATATCGTTTCTCTCGAATTGCTAATGCTCGTTGATAATACGCCTCTGACTCCGAATATCGCCCTTGCTCTCTACAAATCCCTCCCAGGTGATTTAAACTCGCCGCCACATACGGATGCTCTACGCCTAATTGTTTTTCCCAAATAGCTGCGGCCCGCTTAAAAAGGGGTTCCGCCTCATCATAGCGCTTCTGTGCTCGATACACTCCCGCAAGGTTGTGAAGGCTTTGTGCAACATCCGGATGATCGTCCCCCAGCCGAAACTCTCGAATCTTAATTGCACGGTAATGCAGCGATTCCGCTTCGGCGTATCTTTCCAGGTCATCTATAAGTAAAGCCAGGTTATTTAACCCGGTCGCTACAGTGGGATGGTCCTTCCCCATATTTATTTCTCGAATCTCTACGATTCGTTGAAATATTGGTTCTGCTTCGGCATATTTCCCCTGGATTTGCATCAATGACGCTAAAAGGTTTAGATGATGCGTCACCATGATATGATTTTCACCTAGCTGTTTTTCATTAATTTCCAGGGCGCGGTAAGTAAGCGCTTCAGCTTCCGTATACTGCCCGACATCTTTTAAGGTTGATGCCAGGTTGTGCAAACGATTCGCTACATCCGGATGATCTTTACCCAATTGGGTTTCGCCTATTTCCAAAGCGCGGCGATATAGCTTTTCGGCTTCTGCATACCGGCCTAATTGGTCCAAAGATAAGGCCAAACTATTTAAACTAGCGCCCACGTCGGGATGATCTTTGCCTAGTTGTTTTTCATTAACTTTCACAATATATCGTAATATTGGCTCTGACTCAGCAAACTTTCCCTGGTTTTGCATCAATACAGCCAAATTATGTTTGCTAAGTATTACATCCGGGTGATCTTTACTCAATTGGGTTTCCTGAATCTCTATCGCGCGATGAAATAGAGATTCGGCCTCCGCAAACCTCCCTTGTTCATGGAAAAGATCAGCCATGCTCACTAAACTCTTACCTATTTCCAGATCGTTAGGTTCTAAGAGTTTATTTTGGATTTCCAGAACATTAAAAAAAAGCGACTCCGCTTCCGCATATTGCCCTCGATGACGTAAAACCATTGCTAAATCATTCATATTTCCTGCAACCGCAATGTGGGCATCGCCTAATAAAATTTTATGCATTTGTAATGCTTTTCGCATTTCATCTTCTGCCTCAGCGTATTTTCCTTTTTTGAAAAACACACTCCCTAAGTCATTATAACTTTGGGCTTTATCAACATGATCAATGCTGTATAACTCTTCCCGAATATCCAATGCGATTCTGATGAGATGCTCAGCATCGTCAAAGAGTCCCAGGCTTTGGTAGACTTTTCCAATAACACTGGCCATTGTTGCCCTTACTTCCGGTTGATCTTTTAATTCTGTCTCAATTTTTTCTGCTCCACGCTCCAATATCTCCCGCGCAGTGATCGTATCGCCTTTTGCTTCGCTGGGATTAGATACTTCAAACAAATCCACCAAAAATTCCGATACCTGTTCTGCTGTCTCTGTTTCAATCCTGGCTCTGTCGCGTTCTTCTGCCGCAACCTTCGCCTGCCAGGCAGTGCCGACAATGCCGGCCAACAAAGTAATTACGACCAACACTGTAGCAATCACCCCCACTTTATGGCGTTTGATAAACCGGCTGCTGCGATACCAGGCAGTGTCTTTCCGGGCAAAGATCGGTAAATTCGCTAAATGCCGCCGGATATCTTCTGAAAATTGTTCGATGGAGGCATAACGGCGGTTTGGTTCTTTCCTGAGTGCTGTAAGTACAATATTATCAATGTCTCCGGTCAGCCTTTTACGAAGAGTATCCGGCTTACTATCGCGATTTTTACTGATGGATTCCGGGGTAATTTTGCTCTCGGTTGTGCCATCAGGGGAGGTAACTTCTTCTACACGGGTAATTATGGTGCTTGGTTTCAGCGGTTCGGATTCGCAGATAATCCGTTCGATTTCTTGCGGGATACGATTTTTCAACTGGTAGGGCCGGTGGCCGGTGAGCAGTTCGTAGAGTAAAACGCCGAGAGAATAGACATCGCTGGCGGTGGTAATCGGTTCGCCGCGGACTTGTTCCGGGCTGGCATATTCCGGGGTCATTACCTGCATCATCGTGGCGGTCATCGGAATAGTTACTGGCGAAAGGCTTGGATTGAGTAGTTTAGCAATCCCGAAATCCAGCAATTTTGGCTCGCCATCCGCGCCGACCAAAATATTGCTGGGCTTCAAATCACGATGAACGATCAGGTTTTGATGAGCATATTGTACTGCGGCGCAGACTTTGCGAAACAGTTTCAGCCGCTCTAAAGTGTTTAAATTGTGACTGTCGGAGTATTCATCAATAGGCTGGCCCTGGATATATTCCATTACGAAATAGGGCAGCCCGTCTTCGGTTGCGCCGCCATCCAGCAAGCGGGCGATGTTTGGGTGTACCAGCGTGGCTAAAATTTGCCGCTCGGTTTTGAAGCGCTTTAAAATCTCTTCCGAATCCATTCCTCGTTTAATGATTTTAAGCGCCACCTGTTTTTTGTATTGATCATCGTCTCGAATAGCCAGGTAAACTGCTCCCATCCCGCCCCGGCCAATGACACGTAAAATTTTATAAGCACCGATGTGTTTTCCAACGTAGGGATCGTTTACCTGCATCGCCTCCAGGGCAGATTGTTCCATAAACTGGCTTGCCGCTTGCGAATCCGCAGCTAAAAGCGATTTAACGAAATCGTGTAATTCCGTATCGCCCTTACAAAGTGTTTTTAGCCGGGATTCTCTTTCACCCGGTGGCAAATCCGCTACTTTTTCGAATATTGCTTTGGCTCGCTGGTATTTTTCCTTCTTCATGGATATTCCCCTCGCATTAAAACAGCTACTTAATAAAACAAACTTTGGGAATTATGACTGAGAATATCCGAAAAGATAGGGATTTTATGAAGAAAGAAATGAAAAATATGTGCAACGAATTTTACTGCATCGCTCTTGGGCGTTCATTATTTCTGACGATTTCGAAAGACTTTCCCCATTCGGCACGGCGTGCGGGATCAATATTTGCAAGCCATTGAAGAATATCATTCAACCCGGTTTTCCACATTTGGGCATATCCACCAGTGGAAATTTCATTTTTCAGCATACCATCGAAAACCAGGGAATCCCGGGTCGCAATAACGAATAGGTGCTCTACTTCCCGCTGCTTTTGGGCCGGCAAGGATGCGATTAACTGGTACCTCTCGTTTGGAATAACCCGTGGGGTGTTCGCGGGTAGGCGAGTTTGTTTGTCTAAAATATTGGGATATAACATATACAACGTATCGTTCGCCGCAAGGTTAAAAATATGTAAAAAACAATCTTTTCTAGCCGTTATAACCAAGGAAAGTGTTTCTCCTTCCAGGTATACCGGTTTGGAAAGGGAAGCCGATAGCGTAAATTCCGGATCGCGCTGCTGTTCCATTATTTGCACTTCGAATTCATTTCGTGCGATTGTCAAAAATTGAGTGTTGCCATTCGCATGAAGGGTAGAATCCAGAAATTCCCAATGATGTTCCCGTACGATTGTGCCGCGCTGGCTTTCCCGGATATATTGGGCAAAGCTTTCTCCGAATTTCGCTGTGCCAAGATCATTATCCGCAGTTTCAAATTGAAAAAAGAATTGTTCTGTTTGCAGATGAATACCGGCAGTTTGGGAGATCGCATTTTCCCGTGCCATTTCTTTTGCCTTCCGCCTGGCCTGATCCAGGGTCATAAAGTCGGAAATGATCACCTGTCCCACTCCCTGGGCACGGATAATTTGCGGCGTTTGTCCCAGCAGTAAGCTGCTTAAAAATATAGTCAAACTCACCTGGACTAGCAGCCAGCAGCGGATTGTCCTGCCGATATTATTTAAGCGGGTTAATGGAGCCAATTTTTTCATCATAACACCTTTAATGATTTTGCCGCTGTTTCGGTATGCGGATTAACACGTAAAATACATTTTCCTGCATGTTTCGCCAGCGGGCCACAGTTTGAACATTTTGAAGCGCTGCATCTACAATTTCGTGTCGAATTTCCTGACCCTGGGCGGCATTTTTTTGCAATACTGTAAGCGAGGTATAAATAGAATGCGCCAGGTTGCGAAAAGCCATTTGTTCGGCTGCTTTCCAGGAATTAGCTTCGTAATAAAATTGTGGTGCGACACCAACGGCATAAATGTAGTGAAGATTTTGAGGAAGGGTTTCAATCCAGGCCGGTGGATTCATTGTAGCGAGGAAGTATTCTTTCTTTAAGAATGTATTTGATAAAAACCCCGATGTCCCCAAAATAACACTAATCAGTTCAGCGGAAATGAGAGTATCCAGGGGGATTAACAGGTTGCTGACCAGGTCAATTTGTGAAGAATCAAATTGTTCCGCCATGGTCGATCCCAGCCAATAGGTCCCGCTTTCCGTACTCCAAAATGCCTGTTCTCCGTAGTAATTCGAAAAAAATTGACGAGCGAAATTCTCCCGGGCGTTACGAGTCGCATATTGAACTGCTGAATCAGGATAAAAGGAAGGATTAGCGTAACCGACCCCACAATTTTCACATTTCATTGTTCCCTGCTCGATAAACCAGGCAGGATAAACCTGGCCGAAAGCCGTATGAAAGAAGTTGGGTATCGCAATTAAGATTATCGTGTATACACTGTAATTGGCTATCATTTTTATCACCCGCTGGTTATTAAAGGCCCCAAAGTTTTGAAGCTTTGAGACCTTTATCCTTTCCGTAAACTTTATTGTGGTTGGGATTCTACTAATTTATCGAACTGTTCTTTTTTGTATTGCTCAAATTTCTCCACTTCTGCTTCCAATTCTTTAAATGTCTCGCTTGCGCGGAATAACGTATATGCTTCTTCATGTTGCTTGATTTGCTGGAGAAAGGCTTGATTTGCTGCGCCAATGGGATATTCTACCAAAACGTAAGTTCTCCAAAGATTATCATCATTCACCGGTTTTTGCTGTACTACCTTGCTGCCATGGAGTACAGTGGATACCACGGTTTTGGTTGCTTCTGCATACATAGTGCGCAATTCCGCGGATTCTGTCATGCCAATTTCTTCGCCAAATTGTTTTTGCATATTTAGCAACCGTACTTCGGTTTGGCGAGCAATTTCCGCCCGGCCACTGGTAATTGCTTTGTTCATAGCTAATTGCAAATCTTGCGAAGTGCCGCTTCCGGTGGCATACAGATGATTGGGATCCTGGGGGATATTGACAAACCATTCCGGAATTTCTCCCGGTGAAGCGGTTTGGATCGGTTTGGTACCGGAACAGTTCCAGCTTAACATTGCAACGACTAACACAACTAAGATCGATAATGATTTCATGACTACCTCCTTTAATGAGTAATTTGGTGATTTATGTACTGCGTTAACGGTAATGTGTAATGAGTTAAACATGTTTAGCTCCTTTACGATATTCGATTTTATGTGATTACAAGCGACTATGGCTATTTGTGTTGCTAAAATCCACCAGCACCCGGCCTTTATCTCTTCCGATAACCTGGGGGGTTTGATCTCGCCCGAACAGCACCAGGGCACGATCGGAAACCTGGCTATCCAGGAAGCTTTCCATTTCCGAAACGGTTATTTTTTGATCGCCATTCAGATCGGCATCGCCTTTAATTCCTTTCAGGAAATAGAATGTAAACAACCCATGTTTTGCCTCCGGGAACCAATTGCTAAGCTGATCGCTGGCAGAGGCGGTGAAGACAATAGCGTTGTCCAGGGTAAGCGCAGGATGGGTGGGGCGAATAAACACCGGGCTGACGTATTGGAATAGTGCGCCCCGGGGAGAGTTTCCATTAAAACAGGCGTCGATAACCAGGGTGATTTCTTTGGATTCTAATTTTGCCAGGTTCTTGTAAAGTGTTTTTACGCTGTAACACCCAACTTCATCGAATTCGGGATTAAAGTTGCTGGGAACCAGGTACGTTTCGTCCCGCGTGCTGCTGGGGAAGCCGTGCCCGGTGTAGTAAATAAACACTTCCGGTTGTTTCTTGTAAGTTCTGCGATATAACAACCCGCGATAATCACTTTCGTTGCCAAAAATTCCTTCCAGGCTGGCTTTGTCTACATTTTCTTTCAAGATGATATTCTCTTCACGATAGCCGAGTGTATGTACCAGATATTCTTTCATCGTTCCGGCATCGCGAAGGGCGTAATCCACATCAGGCACTTGCGGGTGCTCGTAGCGTGCGTTGCCGATTACCACAGCGATGGCATTTTCATTATCGAAATGGGTTTTTCGGGGGTTGTCTACATCGCTGTTCAGTACTGGTATCGATGCTGGCCTGGTAATTGGGTCATCATAATTTCCCGTGATAACCAGGGATTCCGGTTGTTTTTCCTGGCGATGTACCGGTAGTTCAATTTTCGCCTTTTTCCGAAACCGGCGACGCCGTTCGTTCAGGGTAATTGAAATCGGCAATTTTTTGCGATTGAATCGTTTATTTGTGAAGAGGGCAAAGCTGATTTTCTCCCATTTCCCCGGCTCTAAATTTCCCAGGGAAAAACGAGTGGAGGTGCTTTGGAAAAACGCATTTCCGGCATCTAACTTGACATCTATGGAAGCATTTTGCGCTTCCCCGATGCCTTTATTTTGCACCGTAACGGTGACTTCTACCAATTCTCCCGGCTCCATTTTTCCATTATTGTTGCCTTGAGATTCTCCTTTGGCATCATCATCCAATGTAAAATCAACCAATTGTAATTCCGGCGCTTGTATTTCCCGCGTCGAAAACGTAACGGAGAGCGGATCAGCGTCGAACCCGTTGCTTTCCAGTATTTCGATGTTAAAAGTTACTGTACCGGTGGGGATATCATCATCCGCAGTTAACTCGAATAATGCCGTTCGCTGGGAGTTTGCCGGAATATCGCCCACGGGAAGATGTTTGGAAAATGAGATACCGGAGTATTTCTTTGCCATTTTGAGGCGGGCAATTACTTCGCGGGCCATTCCCAGGCCGTTATTGCGAATGGTTAATTCGATGGTGCCGATCTCTTCGGCGTCCAGCAAATTATTGCCGGATGGTTCCCGAAAGGCAAGTTCCGTTTCTAATTGCGGCGGTTTATCGGCAAAAACCTGGTCGGAAACAATCTTGTCGTCATTGCTGACGGTATACGGTGGAGCGTATTTTTGATCCGGCCCGGTTTCCGGCGAATAATGCGTAAATTGGTTCTTTTTATCAAACCGATAAGGGAATTTCTTGGCGATATTTTTCATTAGCGATTCTGCCACGCCCTGGGAAGAACTGCCAATTGACCCCGACGCTTTATGATCATATTTCCAAACCAATGTCCCGGAGTTAACATCGTGAATATTAATGTTGACGTCCACCCGGTTGGTTTTTCCAAACGGTAAACCAACCGCTAAAAGCGCCATAGCCCAGCCGGTAGACATTGGCCGGGAGCGAAAGATAGAGCCGGAAAGCACTGCATCAACACCTAAAACCCGTTTCAATTCCGTCTTTGTATAGGTGCGCAAGTCTTCGTATTCTACCCCGGCTTTCGCTAATAGCGCATTGGTTTCATCCACATCCTGAAAGTTGATGGTATATTTGCCTTTGGATTGGCGTTTCAAAAAACGGATGTATAATTCCTGCTGAAACGTATACGCCTCTTCCTTTTCCGCTTCCCGGGCCATTTGTGGAGTAAAATCCTTGGGAAGTTTTTTAGGATCGATCGTTACCTGGAAGGGCAGGATCGCCAGCGTTCGATGGCTGCTTTGATAGCTGTGAAACTTGGGGTTTTTGTAGATCGTTGCCGAACATCCCGCTATCAAAACGGATGCAACCAGAAAAAAAGCGGTTTTAAAAACCGTGCATTTTACAAAACTATGAAATTGATGAGTGAACTTTTTCATTGCTTACGCCTCCTGGCTTTGGGTTTAACATTGCGTTTAATTTCGCTTCTACCCAATAATGCGAGAAAGCGGGGCAAAAAGGATCATGGAAGGGTGAAAAACTTAGGTTGGTGGGTTTGCAAAGGTTTTCATTGGGGGATTGGTGGAAAATCCGAACTTATTCTAATCCTGCTTGGAATGTTTTTAATGCACTTTCGAAATCAGAGCGTAAAGGAGAGTTTTCCGGTATCATGGATAGTGCTTTTTGTTCGATTTCAATCGCCTTTTGAAGATTGCCAGTGCGGAAATACGCCCATGCCTGGGTATCTAAAAAGTTCGGACTTTTCTCTTCAGACATTTTTACTGCACGATTTGCATATGCCAGTGCGGTTTGAGGATCGCGTAAACTTGATGGTTTACAGGTAAGTAACGCCCAGGCATATTCATTTAAGTGACCCGAAGTGGCGTTGGAGCGATTCGCAAGCGATCTTCTGAGCTTCAATGCTCGTTGCATATACTTATTTGCTTTGATAAAGCGATTTCTTTTTAATTCTACTTGGGCCAATCTTTCTAAATTGTTTCTATAGTAATTCAATATACGAAGATTTAGCGTATCGGCCTCATAAGCAGTTGACAGCAAACCCAACGCTTTTTGATACGACGCGGTGCTATTTTCCATATCGCCGGATTTCATCAAAAAATACCCCTCAACACCATAAGCTCTTCCTAAATCTCTTTTTGCACTTATATTTTGGGGGTCAGCTATGGTTATTTTTTCCCAGATTGGTATTATATTACGTTGGTAAACCAATGCCTCAGAATACTTTTCCATCTTTGAAAGAATGTCGGCAACTTTTGCATAACCAATGCCTAAATCTCGCTGATATCGCACATTCGTAGGATCGGTGCTCGCGACTTCTTTAAAGATATTCAGCTCCTTTTGATAATATTCTAAAGCTTTTGGAAAGTCCCCTTTGGCTTCATATAAATTACCGAATTTTTCATAACTAATACCAATGCTGTGATAAATTCCTTTAATATCTGGGTTTTCAGCGTTTAATCGTTTATAGATATCCAGCATTTTCTCATAATTCGCAAAAGCTGCTTCCGTATCACCTAAATTGGAAAAGCGAGGATTGCCGGAAGTATCCCCAACACGCTGGTAAGAAACGGCTAAAGCTCTTTGGAGACCAATATCCTGTCGATTATTGGCAACTAATTTTTGGCGAATCGTTAAGCTTTTTTGATAATTCTGCATTGCATCAGCGATTTTACCTAATTTGATTAGCATATCGCCTTTTTGTAAGTAGTTCCGTGCCAGCTCATTTTGTGCTTTTGTATGTTCCGGGTTCATATTGATAATTTGTTCATACAACTCTATCGCTCGCTCGCAACTTTGTAAAGCATCTGAAGGTTTTCCTAATCCTCCGTAGTAGCGATCATCTTGTATTTTGGAAATTTTGTAGTATGCCGATGCTAACTCCACTTTTAGTGAGGTATCATCCTCTGCTTCTTTAGAAAGATTGCTCAGGTATTCTAACGCCTTTTCTACGACTAACTTGCGTGCTTCTGTGGAACCCGGCAAATGATCAATTGCATCATGAAACTCAAACAAAAACGAATTGGCTAATTTGCGCACATCGTTAAAACGCTGTTCTGCCCTGGAACGCTCTTTCTCTGCAATTTGCGCCTGCCATGTCGTGCCCACAATTCCCCCGATCAAGGCCAATATCGTAATCGCCGCTGCAATTACCCCGGCCTTATGTCGTTCTACAAATTTTCTAGTACGATACGTTCGGGTTAATTTCCGAGCAACGACCGGTAAACCTTCCAAATGCCGCCGAATATCTTCAGAAAATTGTTCTACCGATGTATAGCGACGATGCGGCTCTTTGCGCAAGGCCATCAAAACGATATTATCCAAATCGCCTGATAAACGCTTTTGCAAGATTTCTAATTTGACATCCCGTTTTTCGCTGACAGATTTGGGAGTAATTTTTCGTTTTGCGGTGCCATCGAGACCGGGAATTTCCTCATCATGCGTAATGGCGGTGCTGGGTTTTTCCGGTTCTTGCTGGCAAATTACTTGTTCCATTTCCCAGGGACTGCGGCTTTTCAAACGATAGGGGCGATGGCTGGTGAGCAATTCATATAGCAATACGCCCAAAGAATATACATCGCTGGCAGTGGTAATCGCGTCTCCTTTTACTTGCTCCGGGCTGGCGTACTCCGGGGTCATATTTTTAATGCCGGTTTGCGTGAGGGGTATTGACACCGGCAACAAACTGGGATTGAGCAGTTTGGCAATCCCGAAATCCAACAGTTTTATCTCGCCTTCGCGAGTTACAAGAATGTTGCTTGGCTTCAAATCGCGGTGTACAATCAGGTTTTGATGAGCATATTGTACCGAAGCACAAACTTTGCGAAACAATTCTAATCGCTCTGCGATTTTTAATTTGTGATCGTCACAATACTCGTCAATCGGCTGGCCCTGGACGTATTCCATTACCAGGTAAGGCAGGGCGTCTTCCGTAACGCCGCCATCCAGCAAACGGGCAATACCGGCATGATCCAAGCTGGCCAGTATCTGCCGCTCGCTGCGAAAGCGTTTAATGACCTCCTCGGTATCCATCCCTCGTTTGATCAATTTGAGAGCCACTTGTTTTTTGAATTGATCATCATCGCGAATTGCCAGGTACACTGTGCCCATTCCACCGTGGCCAATCCGCCGAACCAATTTGTACGGCCCGATATGTTTGCCGGAAGCCGAATCCTCCTCCCTGGAAAAATCCAAAAGTGGATGTTCGATAAGACTACCAGCCTCAGCATCTGCTGTTAACAGGGATTTGACCAAATCGAGTAATTCTGTATCATCTGCGCAAGCTTCCTTCAGAAATGCTTCCTGGTCCGTTGTCTCCAGG
>CAXHHS010000087.1:0-13647 GCA_964015645.1 uncultured bacterium | reverse complement strand
GGACCAGATAACGCGAAAGGCCGATCAAATAAGTTACAGTAACCTCAACGAAAGAATCCGAGTTTACAATGAAGAGGATGAATTAGCCAATCTATCGCGGGTTTTAAACATTCTTTTAGAACGGCTGCAAAAAGCGTTTGAAAGCCAGCAGCGGTTTTTGGGAGACGCTGCACATGAATTAAAGACGCCAATGTCCGTCCTCCGCGCCCATTGGGAACGGGAGGTGAACAATCCCGAACTTTCGATGGATATGAAAGAAAAAATCGTTAAGGATATTGAAAAAATCTCCCATTTGGGCCATTTGATTAACAATTTACTATTGCTTTCACAGACCGAATCCATCCATTCAAATTTTGAATTTAAAACGCTGCGTCTCGATATACTTTTACAAGAAGTGCTAACAGATATTAAGATCTTATCAGATAACAAATCCCAGGTTTTAAAAACCGAAGATATGCCGGAAGCAACAATCCGGGGAGATAAAGATTCCCTGTTTCAATTGTTTTTTAACCTGCTGGATAATGCCGTTAAATATACTCCGGAAGAAGGTAATATATTTTTGAGGCTCCACTTAGAGGAGGGCTGGAGCATTGTGGAAATCCGTGACAGCGGGCCCGGCATTCCTGCAAAAGACCTGCCGCATATTTTTGACCGCTTCTACCGGGTAAAAAAAGACCGCTCTCGTAAGACCGGCGGCAGCGGTTTGGGGCTGGCCATCTGCAAGTTAATTGCAGAATCCCACCAGGGGAATATTGATGTTGACAGCGAACCGGGGAGAGGCAGCACCTTTCAAGTAAAATTACCTTTAGACGCCAGTTAAATAACCTTCCAACTACATTTCATCTTCGCTTCATTTTTCTTTTATAAATTGTAATCTCATAGAGAAAATCAACATTTTTGAGATGACGATGGTATCTGGAAATACCCAAAAACGATCAAAAAATAAATATTTATCGAACAGGAAAATTATCCTGGCATCGTTTTCTTCGATTTGCCTGCTCTTTCTTCTTTATTTTGCTTACATCATCAAAGGGATGCCGGATTTAACAGAGTTAGAAAATGTTCACCCTGCAGAGGCGACGCGATTATATTCTAGCGATGGAAAAGTAATTCACGAATTGTTTACACATAACCGTATCTGGCTTGCGTTCGATCAAATTCCCCAACATACCATCCAGGCTGCCCTGGCAACCGAAGACCGGACGTTTTATCAGCATTGGGGCATTGCCTTGAAGCGGGTAGTGAAACCGGTTATTGTCAATTTGTTAAGCATGCGTTACAAAGAAGGCTTCAGCACAATCACCATGCAGGTTGCACGCAATCTCTATGTCAAAAAAATCGGGTTTGAACGGAATATCACCCGCAAGATACGGGAAATATTAACGGCAATTCAAATTGAACGCACGTATTCCAAACATGAAATATTAGAAATGTATCTCAATATATCCTGGTTTGGAAGAGGGGCTTATGGTATTCAAAGTGCTGCTCAAAAATATTTTCACAAAGACGCTGTTGATCTGAGACCCGAAGAAAGCGCGCTTTTAGTTGCCCTGTTAAAAGGTCCGGCACTCTATTCCCCCATAAAACATCATGAACGGGCAATCCAACGGCGAAATATGGTTTTGCATAACATGCTTGTATGCGGCTACCTGACCTCCTCGCAATACGATATTTTGAAAAAGCTTCCGCTTGCTGTCAGCAAAGAAGGTGAGCCGAGCAGTACTGCGCCCTATTTTTCGGAATACGTACGGCAGCAGTTAAATGAATTACAGCGGACAATCGGATTTAATGTTTATGAAGACGGCTTGAACGTTTACACAACCCTGAACACCACGTACCAGGCGGCGATGGACAGCGCCATCGCAAAACAGATGCCCGTACTGCAGGAGTCGGTAATTCGTAACTTGAAAAACTGGAAAGAGAAGGAAGAAATACCCGATTCAATTTTTGCCGAAAAATCCCGGGTGCAGATTGCTTTTGTCGCATTGGATCATCATACCGGCGAAATAAAAGCGATGGTTGGCGGCAGAGATTTTTCCCAATCGAAATTCAACCGTGCGGTGCAGGCCCGGCGGCAGCCTGGCTCCACCTTTAAACCCTTTGTATACACTGCGGCTATTGACAATGGCTATACCCCGGCGGACAAGCTGCTGAACCAGCCGGTAGTACTGGCCAACACCGACGGCACCCGCTGGACTCCGGAGAATTTTGACCATTCGTTTGGGGGATTAATAACATTGCGGGAAGGTTTGCGCCGTTCCATAAATCTGATCACCACTCGTCTAATTTTGGAAGTGGGGCCGCAAGTTGTGGCCAATTATGCTAGGCAGTTGGGTATTTCCACTCCACTTGCACCGTATCCTAGTTTGGCGATGGGCAGCACTGCGGTGGTTCCCCTGGAAATGGTCAGCGCCTTTGGTGTATTTGCCAACCAGGGGATTCGAGTAGAACCGGTGGCAATTCTTCGGATTGAAGACCGTTACGGGAATGTTGTCTACGAACATCGCCCGCAGCGCAGCGAGGTGTTAAATCGTTCTACTGCTTATATCATCACGAATATGCTCCAGGACGTAGTTAATCACGGCACTGGCGGCTCGGTTCGTTGGAAGTACAATTTTCAAGCGCCGGCAGCAGGAAAAACCGGTACGACCAATGATTATGCAGACGCCTGGTTCATCGGTTTTACTCCCCGCCTAACTGCTGGTGTTTGGGTGGGATTGGATGATCCCATGCTCAAGTTAGGCTCTGGGCAAACCGGCGCCAAAGCGGCGTTACCCTTTTGGGCTGAATTTATGAAAAACGTTTACAATGAACTACAAATCCCGGAAGACGCCTTTACGCAGTCGCCGGGGATTATACGTCTAAATATTTGCCGAGACAGCGGCAAAGTTGCTACAGAATTTTGCCCAAATGTGATCGAAAATGAAGTGTTTAAATCAAACAGCCATCCGTCGGAAACTTGTGATTTGCATCCTGGCATCAGCATGAAATCAGAGCGATTCAAGAAAATATTCTAACACTTGTTATTCGTTTTATAAAGACCGCAGAATACACTGGTTTACGGAAACAATACTTTACCAAGGCTCTAAGCGCCAACTTAAAAGATTGTTAGGAAAAAATACCATGAGTTTTAAAAGAATATTAGTGGCAACCGATTTCAGTGACTTCTCGGACAAAGCCGCAGAATGGGGGGTTTTTCTTGCAGAAAACTATCAAGCCAACCTAACCCTACTGCATTCCATTGTCATCAACGGAGAATTCATGGCACTTGAAAGCGCCATCACGAAATTTGAAAGATATATTATAACTGCAACAGAACGCAGCCGGCAACGATTTAAGCCCTATCTTGAAAAGGCTGCCCGGAAGGGTATAGAAGTTGATTATAAAATATTAACGGAAATTCAATCAGCAGCAGACTCTATTCTGAAGTATATTCGTGAAAGTAACTATGACCTAGTGGTATTGGGCACCCACGGCCGTTCGGGTTTAAAAAAGTGGATATACGGCAGTGTGTCGGCAAAAATTGTCAGGCTTTCACCAATTCCGGTGCTTACCGTTCATCTTTCTCACTTAGAGCCCGCTATTAACAAAATCCTGGTACCTGTTGATTTTTCGGAGCATTCCACAAAAGCTATGGATTTTGCGATCCCACTTGCCAGAAAGTTTAAAGCAGGTATTGAATTTTTTCATGTTGTCGATCAGGAAATTCATCCCGTTTACAACACCGCGAGCATGAGACTACTTTTTAAGGCCGATCCCCAGTTGAAAGAGCGGTCAATTCAGCTATTGAGCGAATTCGTAGAATATCATGGAGAAAAAGCCATCTATACGGCTACAGAAGGCAGAGCGTACCGGGAAATTGTGCAGTATGCTCAAAATAACCCGGTGGATTTAATCGTGATGGCCACTCGGGGACTCACCGGTCTAAAACATTTGCTCATTGGCAGCACCACGGAGAGAGTGGTGCAGTTAGCGCCCTGCCCGGTGTTGACAATTGGGCGAAATTCCTATATTTCAAGAGCAAGATTTGAAAACAAGCCAAAGAATAAAAAGGGATATGAAAAAAGGAAAAAATTAAAAACGAAAAATCAAAAGACAGATTAGCCAGCCGTGTATCTCAAAAGATCAGTTGCGCGTCGCTCCGGGTCCGGAGATACACGGCGGCTATATTAAACCAGCTTTCTTCATTTTGGCTTCATTTTCTTTTTGTATGTTTGAAACATATAATTGTTGAGGCATCGAAGGTGACATTTATCAATGGAGTTGTTATGAGACCTTCTAAACATATTTCACTGCCTATCTTTCTTCTTTTCATTTTAAACAGTTTGTCAGCCCCGGCTGCAGGTTCCGCAGGAGATCACTTATTGTCCAGCAATGTGGAAACTACGCTCAGGAAAGATACCCGGGTAACAATTGAAGATTTAATCGTCAGTACCGAGGACAGTGTTGTTTTTATTAGCGGAACGGTGAATAGTGTAATCGAGAAATCCTATGCGGAAATGGCCGCGAAAAAGACCCGGGGAGTACAAAAGGTAGTTAATAAGCTTGTGGTAAAACCACAGCCCCATTCCGATGAACAGATTACAAAAAATATTAGCCAGCGGCTGCTACACAGCGCGTTAATTGATTCAGGCAAAATCAAGGTTGTGGTTGTGGATGGTGAGGCAACCTTGATGGGAAACGTAATTCGGAGCGCTCAAGCCCGTGAGGCTGTACGCCTGGCAAGCAGAGTTAGCGGCGTAAGCGCAGTTCATAATCACCTGAAAACGTTTCATTCGCCGCGCAGATTTGACGAAGACATCCGTAAAGATGTTGTTACAGCAATAAAACGCGATATCTACCTTTCCGGTCTTCCTATTAACATTTCGGTGGAGAACGGGTCTGTCCTGCTTACAGGCAAGGTCGGTAGTGTCTATCAAATAGACCGTACTGCCCGCGTTACCCGGCAAATTGCGGATGTTTCTAAAGTGGAAAATATGCTCAAAGTAGACTGGCAGGCAGCTTTAGTATCTCTTGAAACAGAGACCCGGCTCACAAATGAGCAATTGCATGCCGCCGTTCTCGATGAACTTTCCCAGGACCTGGGAATTACCGATCCCTATGAAATTACAATTGAAACATCCTTAGGCCATGTAACCCTTCGCGGCTCAGTTCCTACTTCTTATCATAAACAGGCGGCCGAGGAGAATGCCTGGGAAATCACCGGTGTTTCATGGGTTAGCAATCTGCTGCTTATCAATACTGAAGTGCGTGATGATGAAAAAATCCGTGAAGATGTGCAGTTCGATTTGAATAGCGATTATCTTCTCACGGGACAAAATATCGATTTGCAGGTTGAAGATGCCATTATAACGTTATCCGGAACTGTCAAAACGTTATATGAAAAGGTGTGTGCAGAGGATATTGCTTCCAGGGTACGGGGTGTTCGTAATGTAATCAATCACATCACTATCAATAAATCTTATGATCAGAATGATGCGGCACTTTGGAAAAATATTAAAACCCGTCTCATTTCAAATTGGCAGACCTACCTGGTGAGCGGGCGAATCGATATTTCGGTAAAAGACGGTCTTGTTACCTTGAGCGGCGATGTGGACACCTGGTTAGAACGCCACGAGGCGTTAAGAACTGCTTATCTTACCAAAGGCGTCCGGGAAATAGACAATGAATTAACCATTAAGGGGAAAAGTGTTCCGGGGGATAAATTGTATAATGAGGAATTGGAGATATTTTCTTATGAAGGCTCCCATCCATATACATCATTTTTCTTTGAACATCCATATTAAGGTTTGGATTTTAGGAGATTAAGATATTCTAAAACAAAAGGAGAAAATTATGGCAAAACAAATCCCACATTGCCTGGCAATATGGATTGATCACCAGGAAGCGGTAATCATGGATATTTCCGATATAAAAAGTAACGAGAAGAACAAAATTGTTACAGTTACTGGCCCCCATCCTAAAAAAAACGGAAATTCTCCGCAGCGTGCTGATACCCATCGACGTGAGGAACTCAAACATTTTTATGACTCTGTTATTTACCACCTGGATAAAGCAGACCAGATTTTAATCCTGGGACCCGCCCAGGCGAAATTTGAATTAAGGGAAAGAATTCAACATTATAAAAAACTAAAAAATAAGGCCCTGACGCTTCAAAATGCCCCTCAATTAAACGAAAAGGCATTGCTCGGACGAGTTAAACGATATTTTGATCGGCAGCATGGTTCTTGATGTATTATGAGAATTAACCGGCTCTACTAATTTTGCCTCTCCCCCTCCGGCTGTCCGCGCGCCTCATGAATAAAAGGGTAACCTCTCCTTACCTATCAAATACCCGGGAGGCGCGCGGCAGTTAATAATCCTTAAAAAGAGTTTTATATGAAAAAAATACTTCTAATTCTTTTGATCTTAGGACTGGTAGTCTCTGGTAAACTAATTTTTGATGCAGCTCAATCACCCCGGGAACCCTGGAAACCGGTTATGGAAGAGAGTGGTTTCGAATACCTGGATGAGCAAGTTGATAAAGCAATTAAGCACCTGAATGATGCTATTGAAAAAAATAATCGAGGCCAGTGCCAAAAAGAAGGCGAATATCTACAGATAGTGTTAAATTCTTTACTGGAATTAAAATCTTATTATATTCCGATGACCAATATTCGCCAGCTAATCTATGATGCTGACCGGCTCTATTATCTTCAAGAAGTTGAAAAGGCGAAGGACAAACTTCAGAGAGCAAGAGAATTATTGCTGAAAATGGATGATTCATTGAGTAATAAAGCCGCTAAACCGGTAACCGAGGCCATGTTCATGCTTGAAGAACTTATACTGGCGATTGATTTTTCACCTGAGAAGGTTTCGGAAAAATTTAACGAATTAGGCCACCGGGTTAACATGATGGTTCTTAAAGGCGCGCTCATCATAAATGAAGCGGATTTAAAAAAAAGTAAACATTAGCTCCTTTTAAATATGATTTAACAATTCCTTAAATGCTGCTATTTAACCCCTGTAAGCTCTTCATATTGGCTTCATCTTCTTTTTTTATATTTCACATAAAATGAACAAGGAGATGAAAATTATGGTTGCTTTCAGCGCCCCATTTATTCAGGAAACCACTCTGAATGATCCCTGGATCATATACCACTCGATGGAAGATACAAATGAAGATCAACACCCATTTACCTTTCCCGGTGAAAAAAATCTATTAAAAGGAAGTTTGCCGCAACACTTTACTCCAAAAGATATCACTATCAAAAAATACACTGCGCAAGCGAAATCTTCGACAGCAATGATGGACGTTTGCAATAAGATTGATAGAAAACTCGAATCCTATGGGATCTCCGAAAATAAAAGACAGAACTTTGTTATTGCGCTGGCAGAAGCGATCAATAATGCCCAGGAACACGGCTGCCAGTTTGCTGAAAAAAAGAAAGTAACCATCCACTTTTACAACCTTGGCGATAAATACTATTTAGCCGGTGTAGAAAACAAAGGAAAGCCAATAGATGTTGAAAAAATACGCGAGTTACTTCTTAAGAATACGTCTCTGCAAAATGGCGTAAAGAGAGGCCGGGGCTTTCTTTTGATGATGAAAACTGTGGATGTTCTATTTGTCTCTTCGAATGAAACCCAAACCGAAGTATTTTTAGGTATTGCAGCAGATTCGGAACTATAAAAAATCGGAATAATCATTTTTTAGGAGTGCACACATGAACAATCGGTTACGCAAACTTTCTCATTGGTTGATGTGCTTATACATTGGAATGGCTCCGGGCATTCTTAGCTGCGCCAATCAAAAATCCGATGCGGCGCAGAAACCGGCTGCTCAGCAACCTTTTACGAAAGCAAGCGCCGTGCTGCATGGCACGGAAGGCAACAACGTTCGCGGGGTAGTAATGTTTATCCGGAACGAGAATGGCGTTAAAGTGGTTGCTCACCTGGAAGGGTTAGCGCCGGGCGAACATGGATTTCATATTCATGAATTTGGCGATTGCAGCGCGCAGGACGGCGCCTCAGCCGGGGGACATTTTAATCCGGAAGGCAAGAAACATGGCAGCCCGGATACCAAAGAGCGTCATATTGGAGATTTAGGCAACATTATCGCCGATGAAGGCGGCTCTGCCCGCTACGAGCGGCTTGACTCCCTTCTTTCCCTGAATGGCCCGGACAGCATCATCGGCCGAGGTGTGGTCGTTCATGCCGATGCTGATGATTTTACATCACAGCCTTCAGGCGCTGCCGGAGCACGGGTTGCCTGCGGGACGATTGGGGTGGCAAAAGGGATCTCGACCGGCAGAAGATTAAGTCATCATTTTAGCCCCTGGTAGAATCCGGACCAGGCGCATTATAAAATCAGGAAGTTGATAGTTAATGCTGTTTTTTCAATCCCTTACCGTTTTGCGAGCGGCATTAGGAAGTAGTGTAATCTATGTATTTCTACTTGTATTTACATTACGTTTTGCCCGCATTCGGAACCTTGTTTCGCCGGTCGAGACAGTTTTAATAGTTTTGTTCAGCCTATTGTCTCTAATTGTTCATTCTTTTCTGTATTAAAGGAGGTTAAAAATGAAAGATTTTTTTCTCTGGGGAAGCATCATCGCATTGAGCGCGCTTTTTATGTGGATTTTGATATTCGGTTTCTACATCGTGTTATTTCCGAAAAAGGAAATCAAAAATGTTGAGAAATCTAAAGCAACGAAAAATAAATAAATAATAAGTGATTATGGAATAGTGATCAGCGCCCGGGTATTTATGATATAATGAAAACACTATTGCGATTTTGGAAAAAACTGACACATAAAAGTAAGATTACGCTTTTTCGATATTTTCTACAATTCCGCTCCACCGAACATGTGTTTATGATCGTCGTAGCGGTCATTATCGGCTTGATTGGTGGATTCGGCGCGATTGGTATCCAATATTTAATCAAGACCTTTCAAAACTGGTTTTGGGGAGCGTCCGAATTTCCACCGGAGCATATCAGGTCGGTGCCGGTTTATTTCAAAATTTTAATACCCGTGGCCGGCGGTCTGATTGTTGGGATGATCATTTACTTTTTTTCCCGGGAGGCTAAAGGGCACGGGGTGCCGGAAGTGATGCAGGCGATTGCCCAGAACAACGGTGTCATTCGCGCCCGGGTAGCCATCGCCAAATTGCTGGCCTCATCGATTTATATTGGTGCCGGGGGATCGGTCGGGCGGGAGGGGCCGGTTATCCAGATCGGCTCCTCGATTGGGTCCACTGTCGGGCAGGTGCTGCGGGTAAATCCCCAGCGGATGAAGATTTTTGTAGCCTGCGGCGCTTCCGCCGGTATCGCCGCCGCGTTTAATGCCCCCATTGCCGGCGCGCTTTTCAGCGTAGAAATTATTCTTTGCGATTTTGCTCTCACTCAATTCAGCCCCATCGTTATCTCTTCAGTAGTCGCTACGGCGGTTTCCCGCGGTTTTTTGGGAAATTACCCGGCATTTGCGGTGCCAAAATATGAACTGCTTTCCCCCTATGAATTGATCTTTTATGCTGGTTTGGGCATTCTGGCCGGAGCCATATCCCTGTTGTATATCAAAACGCTGTATACATGCGAAGATTTCTTTGACAAGCTTAAAGTTCATGAAATTACCAAACCGATGATCAGCGGGATGGTCATCGGTGGGATTGGGATTTTGATGCCACAGATTTACGGGGTCGGGTATCATACGATTGTCGGTGCCCTTCACGGCGATTTACTTTGGACAACCATGCTCCTGCTGATTTTTGTCAAAATCATCGCCACCTCCATTAGCCTGGGTTCCGGCGGGTCCGGGGGTGTGTTTGCCCCGGCGTTGTTCATCGGTACCATGACCGGGGGATTTTTCGGAACAATGATCCACCAATTTTTTCCCTTTGCTGCACATCCTGGCGCCTACGCGCTGGTGGGAATGGCAGCCTTAGTTGCCGGTACCACCCACGCGCCTTTGACGGCCATATTGATCATTTTCGAAATGACCAACGATTATAAAATCATTCTGCCGCTAATGATTTCCTGCGTCATCGCCACCCTGCTGGCCAGCAAACTGCAAAAAGAATCGATCTACACCCTTAAACTCGTGCGGAAAGGTTTGGATTGGCTCCAGGGGCGGGATGCCAATGTGCTTCGCGCCTTAACTGTTAGAGATGTTATGAGCAAAGACATGGCAGTTATTTCTGCAAGTACATCTCTGCCGGATTTGATCGAACTTTTTTACCATAACCGGCATTCGCAATATTTTGTAGTGGATCAAAAGCAGGGTCTGGTAGGCAGAATCAGCGCGCACGAACTTCGGCAATTACTACAGCAAGGCGAAGATTTATCCCATCTTGTTATCGCTCATGATTTAATGCAGCCCAATGTGGCAAAAATTCATGAGAAAGATACCCTGGATGGCGTAATGAAGATATTCGGCCATTACGCCGTGGAAGAACTGCCGGTTGTTGATTCTCGAAATGGCGGAAATATTATCGGCGTGGTGTTCTATAAAAATGTTATCGCCGCTTATAACCAGCAGTTAATCAAGCAGGATTTTGTACAGGAAACCGGCGCCTCTCTCAAGTTTTTGGAAAAATCTCCTCAAATGCCTTTGCTGGGCGGGTACGCAATGATGGAAATTCCGGTTTCTATGAACATGACTGGAAAAACCTTAAAGGAACTCAATCTTCGCCAGCGTTTTGAAATCAATATTCTGATGATTAAACGGGTGCAAAATGGTGACGCCGAAATTTATGTCATCCCCCGGCCAGATGAGGCAATACTGCCGGGAGATAAACTGGTGGCGATGGGAAAGGAAAAGGATCTGGAGAAATTGAAACATTTATAATAAGAATCCTGAAAGTTTTTAAAATGATCGAAGTAGCGGTTGCAAAAAAAAATTCTAAGCGAAGGTCTGCAAAAGGTTCCGGGGAAATAAAAGCGCCTACACACGCTGCTGCGCTTGGCGAATTGCCGGCCACGGCCATCTGTGGTAACGATATCAGTTCATCCTGCCTGTATGTTTCTGCGCTGGCAATTGTATATGCCGGAAAGTATGCCTGGGTAGCATTGTTGATTGTTGCCGGGGTGCTTTTTTTATTCCGCAAAATATACGGTGAAGTAGTAGGTGCGCTGCCACTGAATGGCGGCGCTTATAATGCGCTTTTAAACACTACCAGTAAATCGATCGCTTCATTAGCGGCCTGCCTGACACTGCTCTCTTATATGGCTACGGCGGTAATTTCTGCCAGCGAAGCAATGCACTACGTACATTCGCTATGGAAGCAATGGCCGGTGGTAATCACTACGGTTGTGCTCCTGGCTTTTTTTATGGCGCTGACGATTATGGGAATCGGCGAGTCTTCTAAAGTCGCCATTGTCATTTTTATTACCCACCTGGCGTCGCTTACCGTTTTGATCGCAGTTGGCGGTTTTTTTATTTTATATCAGGGTTTTGAAGTATTTGCCGCAAATTACAGAATACCGGTTGAGGGAGGTTTGGCTGCCGCACTGTTTTTCGGATTTGCTGCCGCAATGCTGGGCATTTCCGGGTTCGAAAGCTCGGCCAACTTTGTGGAAGAGCAGGCCGTTGGTGTTTTTCCAAAAACGCTTCGCAATATGTGGATAATTGTTACCATATTTAACCCCTTGACGGCTTTTTTAGCCCTCGCTATTGTGCCAATTACCGATGTTGCCATTCACAAAGAAGCGCTGCTTTCTCACCTGGGCGGGGTTGCAGGAGGAAGTTGGCTTTCGTGGCTTATTTCCGTGGACGCCGCCCTTGTGCTCAGCGGTGCGGTGCTCACTTCATTCGTTGGGGTGGGCGGGTTGGTGCAGCGAATGACTTTAGACCGCATATTGCCTCAATTTTTGCTGAGGTTAAACAGGCGCGGCTCTGCTTACCGAATCATGATCGCCTTTTTTATTTTATGTGTTTCAATTCTGTTAATTACGCAAGGAGAATTGGGCGCCCTGGCCGGTGTTTATACAATTTCCTTTCTGGCCGTAATGGCGCTCTTTGGATTCGGAAATGTATTGCTGAAAGTCAAACGGTCGCGACTCCCGCGTCCGGAGCGAGCAAACTGGATTGCCTTGTTGCTGGCGATAATTGCAGTTATGATTGCCCTGGTTGGTAATGCCATTCTTAATCCGGTATATTTGGGAGTCTTTTTAGAATACTTCATCCCTACGGTTGGTGTAGTAGCCATTATGTTGTACCGCGTTTCAATTTTAAAAGGATTGCTGCATATATTGAAATACGTTTCCGATCCGCTGTTGAAAACGGTATCGAACAGCAGTATAGCGTTGAATAAGATGATTGACAAAATCAACGCCCAGGAGTTTGTCTTTTTCACTAAAGGCGATGATGTGGCGGTATTAAATAAGGTGATGCGCTACGTCAGCGACAATGAACATACTTACAATCTAAAAATTGTCTCTGTACTTCCGAAAGGTGAAGAAGTTTCTGCGGAGATCAAAAAAGATGTCGAAGTGTTAGACCGCGCATACCCGAAAATCAAAATCGACTATATTAAATTAGTTGGCGAGTTCGGCCCCGAACTTATCGATACACTTTCTATAGATTGGAAAATTCCCAGGAATTTTATGTTCATCGGTTCTCCGGGAAATAAATTCCCCTATAAAATTGCCGATTTAGGCGGTGTGCGATTAATTATTTAGTTCAGGGTTTAATGAGTCGAACTCGATATAAAGTTAAATTTCAATCAACATAAATCAAGGAGGTTACACAATGGCAATTATGGCTATCTTTACCGGAAACATCAGCAAAACCCAATACGAAGCATTACGAAAGGAAGTCAATTGGGAGAAACAGCAGCCCCAGGGCGGTATTTTTCATGCTGCCAGTTTCGATGACTCCGGGCACATTCACGTCGCGGATATCTGGGCATCTGTCGAGGAAATGAATTCCTTTGTTGAAAAACGATTAGCGCCGGCAATGCAGAAATTACGGATTTCGCCGCCGGATGTCGCGGTTTATCCCGTTCACAATATTAATGCCTATGAGTCGATCGAAGAGTACAAAATCTAATATCGTTCTACAAAACTGGCCGCGACGCACGTGCTGGCGTTTGGCGATCAGTGAATTTTTTATGTCGTTCTGATTTATTGTTTGTTAATAAAACCTCTCCTCTAATTCGATCCTATCTTCATTTTCACTTCATAATGATTTGTTATAATTGATAAACAATAATTTGTTTGTGAAGAGAAACGACGTCTTATGGCCAAGCTAGTTAAAACCAATTTAAACCCAAGAAATGCCTGTTGGTATGGAGATTTATTATGGAATCACTGAAATCTTTAGACGCATTGAGCGTTAACAGCGTGATGGATTTAGCTATTTCCCTATTTTTAGATATGAATATCGGGTTGATGATCTACCATTTGGAAGATTTAAATGATGAAAGCACTCTGAAGCTTGTTTATGCTAATGAACAAGCCTCTTACTGTACCCGTACGGATCTAAATGAACTGGTGAAGAAGTATATATTCGAAGCCTTTCCCGGCCTTGCCAAAACTGGTATTGCGGGGAAATACGCCCGGGTTACCCGCGAGAATACTGCGCTGGATATTGGCGAAGTAGAATACAGCGGGGGCAATATGGCGAAAGGATATTATTTTTTGCGGGCTTTTCCCATGCCGGATCACTG
>CAXHHS010000086.1:0-13648 GCA_964015645.1 uncultured bacterium | reverse complement strand
CCCCCCCCGCCGCCCCCCCCCCCCCCCCCCCGCGCGGAACCCCCGCCGCCCCCCCCAGCCGCTCTCCCCGCGCCACAGGATTTCGCCGGTCGGGATTCGCTTCGTGGAAAAATGTCTCGTCGGAATTGCGTACCGGCTGGGTGGGATTATATTTCAACACATTGGTGATTAACCCGCCGCGGAATCCTCCGGTCTGGTTAAAAGGGGCGTTGTTACGTTTGGTATAGCTGGGATTCACGCGCAATCCCAGGCGCAATTTGCGATCGAGCATTTTGTGGCTAAGATTCAACCGCCCGGAGATTCGCTGGCGGTCGGAGCCAACAATCAGGCCCTGTTCATCAAGGAAACTTGCCGAAAACAGGTATTGTGTGTTCTCGCTGCCGGCGCTAATGGAGATATTATGGTTCTGTCCAATCGCATCCTGTACAACAGCATCCTGCCAATCAGTGACAGTGCCACCGTCGGCAGGTGTGGCCCCCACCTGGTCGGCAAATGCTTTGAATTCCGCAGCATTCAATAAGTCATACTTCCGGGGCTGAGTGGAAATACTGGTATAACCATCGTAGGTTAAGGTCAGGCCGCCGGGTTGCCCGCTTTTGGTGGTAATCAGGATTACCCCGTTGCCGCCGCGAGCGCCGTAAATGGCCGCTGCCGAAGCATCTTTCAAAATATCAATCGAGGCGATGTCGTTGGGATTCAGCGTCGCCAGGGGGTTATCCCGCAAGCCGGTTCCGGGATTATCTTCTCCTAATCCGTTACGCTCAAATTGAGGCGTCGCCGGAACGCTTTCTACCGGCACTCCGTCGATGACGATCATGGGATTATTGGAAGCGGTGATCGATGTACCGCCGCGAATACGAATCACTGGCTCTGCACCTAAATCACCGCTGCTAGCGGTAACGGTTACACCGGGTACCCGCGCTGCTAACAACTGCTGCGGATCAGTCGTAACGCCTTTATTAAAAGCGTGTTCATCCAATGTCGCAATGGAGTTGGTTACATCTTCCCGTTTCTGGGTTCCATAACCAATAACCACCACTTCTTCCCCGGAAATAGCCTCGGGAGTCAGGCGGATATCAATCTGCTCGCGGTTGTTGACGGGAACTTCCGTTGTCTGATAACCAACGTAAAAGACAACTAATGTTGCCTCCGCAGGGACATTATCAATAATGTACAGTCCATCAATATCCGTAGAAGCCCCCATTTCCGTATCCTTCACTACAACATTAGCGCCAATTAATGGTGATTTGTCTTCCCCGGATATGATAATTCCCTTTACTGTAATTCCCTGTCCAATAACCTGCCCAATCAATAGCAGGTTTACAACAAGACTCGTGAGTAATAATTTTACTCTCATACAGACCTCCTGGTTGGGTTAATGAGTATTGTGAAAATTGCTCTTATTGGTTCAGCTCTTATACCAGTTTTTACTCTGGCAATGTATGGAGTTAATGGCTTACTCAATCAACGTGTGAGGGATATTAAGGGGCGAACGACAGAAGAACTCGTTATGCGAGATATTTTAGTCATACGAAAGTGAGTTACATGCCAAGTGCAGTAATTACCCCAAAAAAGAAACTTTGTCAAGAGGCTGACCAAATAATTTTCATAAATCCAAAGTAAAATTATCGAGATATATTATGTATCAGGCATAATTCACCTCCTTTTGAAGTCAAAATGAGTAGGTTGCAGTAAGGGTGACGGATCGTCCTAAAATTGGCCTGGCCATAAAAATTTCATCTCTTCGATTTGCGAGCACCTGCTCCACACGGGGGTTTCCTTCTGTCAGGCCAATGATATTTGTTAGGTTTGATACATTGCCGGTTAGCGACATATTTTTGTTGAAAATCTTTATAATAACACCGGCATTAAAAATACTATAAGCAGGCAATTCGGCTGTATTGGCGTCATCCACAAAACGACGCCCGATGTATTGCCAATTTCCAAAAAACTTTAACTGTTGAAATGTGTAGGCAGGTCTTAAATCAATAAGAATTGCCGGAATACGGCGCACCCGCTGATTATCCAGGCTGACTAACATTTCTCTACCGGTTTCTTGATCAACTACGGAAAAGGAGAAATCCCGCAAACGGGGATTTTGGAAGGTTCCGATAAAATCTATTCGAAAATTATTGTTTGGCGTCCAAATCGCCTCAATTTCAGTTCCAAGCGTTGTACTGTTGGCAAACCGGGTTTGTTTAATGATTCTGCCATCTACATAAATCTCATCGCTAAATGGAATATTATCCAACCGGCTATAAAAGGCGCTGCCAAAAAGAGCGAATTGATCCGAAGAAATTTTAACCCCGCTTTCAAATTGCTGAACGTATTGCGAGTTTCCACGGTCGCTTGAAAAAATCCATTGCTCAAAATCGGGCGTACGATATCCTCGTGCCAAACGGCCATACACTGCAAAATGGGGAGTAATGCTGTAATTTGCACCGGCAGAAAGTGCCCATTCGCTAAACCAATGGCGGTAGGTTCGAAATGTGCCATCTCCAAACTGCACATTTTGCTCCGCAAGCGTTTCCCCGTTTCCGATGGTAAAATCATCCCGGGTATTTTCTACTCGCCCTTCAAACAAAGAATTTTCGTAGCGCACCCCGACGTCAAAACGAAAATTATCCGTAACATCCAATTCATCCACCAGGGAAAATGCCGTAACGTAAGCCTGGTTGCTGGCATTAACATAAAAGGAACCGTATTGCTCAAATCCGTTGCGAGTTATGGAGGTAACTTCTTCATTTTGGTCATTCAAAACAACCAAATCGAGCATACGAGGCGCATCTTTTACTTCCGAGAGGATATTCTGCCAATACCAAAAATCGTCCGCAGTGTAGACACTAAAATAGCCGCTAAAATCGATTGTGTGGTTTTTTACATATTTCTTGAGTTGGAAATGATTAGTGAAATTGGTTAGCGGTTTTTTGACAGACCACCAGCCATTTCGAGTTACTAACCCATTTCCGTTGAGAGAAGTAATATTCTCCACCGGCTCGCCAGAATCGCTGAAGCGATATTGCCAGCGATGAAAACCGGGAATTTCCCCGGCTCGTTTGACAGAATCAGCAAAAACATTGGCAGGAATGGGATTGTCGAGGGAAAAGATGGCATTAAAGTTGACGTCGGATTTCATATAACGGCTGGTGTTTTTCAAATACCAGCTATCACCTATTTCCAAGGCCAACTCGTTGGTAATAGAAAACATTTCCGGGTGGATGCCATCGCTAATTTTACGATCCAATACATCCCCTAACGGCGTGGGGATTTGGGCATTATCCTGGTAAATACTGGTAAGCGTTCCATAATTGGCATCAATTCCGGGAATAGATTGGGGGTTGGCAGAGTTGCTTAAGGGAATCGGCAAGTAAAAAATATTGCGGTCGTTTAAATATTTGCCATAGAGCCGGATGTAACCGTTTTTAAACAGGCGGGTAACATTGGCTTTTATTTGCCCTCCCCTGTTGGCAACAAATTCGGGAGAGCGGATGCCATCATTATATCGAAAAAATCCGCCAGCGTTAAATCGCCAATTTGCACCTAATGGTCCGCCATAATTATAATCAAAGCGATAATGGCCGTAATCAGCAATCGAAAGTTTAACCAATCCGGCTAATTGATCGCCGCCGGTTTTGCTGATAAAATTAATAATACCGCCCGGCGCATTGCTGGCGTAAATCGACCCGGTGCCGCCGCGCACTCCTTCCATTTTAGATATGGATTCATCCAATCGCATCAGAATATCAATATTTGCAAATGCCAATTCCGGGGCTTCGTAAATTGGCAACCCGTCTTCGTACATGGCAATGTAACGATAGCCGCCATCCTGCGGAATACCGCGTGGAAACAGGTTATTGCCGCCTTCTCCACCGGAACTTTCCACATAAAACCCGGGAATTACTTTTAGCAAATCGGCCGTACTCAACGGCGCCCTTTCGGCAATTTGTTCGCTTTTTGCCGTGGTAATTGCAACGCTGGATTCGATCTTTTTGTGTCGGTTCCGTGAGGCGATGGTAACAACTTCATCCATATTTAGCACATCCAGCTCCATTGTAAAATTTCGCGTGATAGAATTGCTGGCATATACTTCCACTTCCTCGTATTGGGTACGATAACCGACAAAGCGAACCGTTAAAGAATATTTGCCTTCCGGCACTTTCGAGATCATATAGTTGCCATTTTTACCGGTCGTGGTTCCCCAGGATGTTCCTTCAATAAACACTTCAGCGCCTTCAATTCTATGTCCATTGAAATCGATTACCTGTCCTCGAATAGTCCTGGTTGTTTTTGCTTTTTCTTTTGGAATTAATACGATGGTTTTTTTACCGGCTTTGATGTACTGGATAGGGTGGTTCGCTAAGGCGTGTTGTAAATCCGTAAAAAAATTCCCCGATATGTTTAAAAATGGCTGGCAGTTCTTATTCGCAATAAGATCGTGCTCGTAGATAAAATTCACATCGTAAATCTCTCCTAAAAAAACAAGCGCTTCATTTAAGCCAGTGGCTCGGTTCAAAAATTTGGCATAGCGATTTTCATCAAAATCCGGAGACAGGTTTTGCCCCTGGATAAAAAACGGGAGTAAACCAATAATTATCAGTATTTTAGAGAACCGCATTCCAACATTCCAATGTTCTATGCGTGCAAACCTTTTAAAGGTCGTATTACGATACTTCTCCAAAAATAATCGTATTCCCCTGGCGGGAAACCGGAACCTGAAGGGTTTTTCCTAACGCATCCAAAATCACCCCCAGGCTGCTATTTTCGATAGAACCGGACAATATTCGTTGAAACAGTTTTTCATTTTTAACTTCTATTATAACTCCATACGTTTCTTGCAATCGTTGAGCAACTTCTTTAAAGGATGTTTCCTCTAAAATAAAACTCTCTTTCCACCAGGATACATGGGAGCCGATGTGAATTCTTTTCGAAAGGAGCTTTTGATCCCCTTTTTCAAAAAAGACCATTTCTCCCGGCGCCAGAATCATTTGCGCTACATATTCAGCAGCCGTTTCGATAATGTTTTTAGCTGCTACTTTTACACGACCTTCTTCTAACACAACACGAGTTCCTTTTCCGCGCTCATATACCACAAAACGGGTTCCCAATGCTGTAATTGCGCCGTCGTTTGTATCGACAATAAACTTCTTTTCCTGCTTTTTAGGTGGCGATTTTACCTCAAAATATGCTTCCCCGGAAAGCCTTACGTTGCGATTTGTGGTTAATCCCCAATTTTTAGGGTATTCCAATTTTGAATTCCCATTCAAAATTACCACAGAATGATCGGGGAGAGTAACGCGAATCTGTTCTCCAAACCGGGTTGTAACGGTAATATATTCCGGATCGGAAGCCGAATTTAGGAATAGTATTATCCCGAGGGTTAAAGTTGCCAGCACGATAACGGCTGCGGCTGCCGAAAAAATCCATCGGTTTAACGGTAATTTTCGATCCGCCGGGTGGTAGTTCCGGGTTTCGCTTCCATAATTTTTCTCAGCCAATGAAAATTTCAAACGCTGCTGCAATTTTACCAATTCTTTCTTGCTATCTTGCAAAGGAGCTGGTTTAAACTTCGCCAATCGCCATACCGCTTGCGCTTCTTCATAAATCTTTTGGTTTTCTGGCGAAGCGTGCAGCCAATCTTCCCATTTTTTTTTCTCTTGATTTGAGGCGTATCCGCTAAGCCATGCCTGAAAGGCTTCATCTGTAAGCAGTTGCTCTAATTCATTTTTTTTCCAATTCAATATTGTTTCAACCCCCAATTTTTCGGTAATCGTTTGAACGCGAATTGTAGTTGTACACCCATTTCTACCCTGTAAATTCTGCCTCTCATTCTTATAGAGATAATTTTACAGTAAATGTAATGGTCGTTTATGAAAATTTTTGAATTTTGTAGGATGGAAGCCCGGTTTTCAATCGTGCTGGGGATTGATGATACCATTTCTTAACCGTTGCAGCGCGTCGCAAACATAATTGCGGGCGACCTGGGAGGAAATCCCCATCACTTCGGAAATCTCGCGATAGGAGAAATTGTCGAAGGTTTTGAGATAAAGGGCTTCGCGCATTCTTGGTGGTAATTCTTCAATTTCCCGATAAACTTGTTGAATTTTATCGAAATGAGTATCATTTAAATCGGTAGGCTTATTGGAAGCAAAGGCAACTTCATTAATTATGCCTAATTCATTGTGGATGTCTTCGAGCTTTAGTTTCTGCTGTAATTTACGCAGCAAAGCCCGTCTGTAAGAGGAAAGCAAATAAGCACGCACCGATGCCGGCAGGGAAAGCTTTTCGCGCTTTTCCCAAATATAGATAAATACTTCTTGGATACAATCTTTCACTAACTCCGGTCGCTGGCAAAATTTAACGCCATAATCGTAAAGACTTTGATAGTATCGCTGGAAGAGTGTTGAAAGAGCGTCTTCTACGCCATTTTGCATCTCCCTCCAAATATCAATGTCTGGTTTTGCGGCGGACATCATTTACTGCCAATTTTGTGCTATATTTCCAAATTATATTCATTTTAGTAAAAAACGTTCACATATCAAAATGAAGGTCTATAAAGAAATAGATCACGTAATAATGCCTACCCATAGATATTTTCTATAGTGGAATCTCCTATAGTCTTATGTACCTGTAACCGTTGAGTTTATTTGCCCCACATTCGCACCAGAAGGCGTGCCAGGAGACGCTGAAATTCATTGGCGCCTTCATCCGTACCAACAAACTCCGGCTGCTTTCGCTGAAAACCGGTAATTTGATTCGGTTGCTCGTGTTCGCTTTGCAGTTCAAAACTAAAAATATATCTGCCATCATTATCGAGCCAAATATCGGAACGGCCAAATCGTAGATCATTAAAATACAATGTGCCGTTATGTTCTTTTACAGTGTAATACCCGCGCGAGAACCACATTAATCGTTTAATCGCCGGTTGGTTCATAGCCGCGGCGATTAAGTTTTTATTTTTGGGAATTTCCTGAAATTGGATGTTCGTATCTTTATCGAAGATGGAATACAAACCAACCCATTGGGTTTCTTCAGTTTCCGCTATTCCCATCCAAAGGAAGATGTTAAACGGTGTATTAGCATTCATAATATGGTTATACGAAATTTGCTGCTGATTTAACGATGTTTCGAAAACCGATTGTACATGTAATTTTATCGCAAACCCCAATAGCAGGTAAAATGTAGATAAAGCCAGTGCAGCATAGTTAATTTTTCTTCTCAGGGAAGCGTTCCGGCGCAAAAAACAAACTGTTATAACGCCAGCCAAAAGTGGCAATGTATAAGCAGGATCGATAATAAAAATCGAATTCCAGGCCACCGGGTAATCGCTAAATGGCTGAAATAATTGCGTGCCATATACCGTAAAGCTGTCCAAAATCGGATGAGTAAACACAGTCCAAAATGCCAGCCAGCTCCAATCTTTCCAGGTTGCGGCAGCATTCCTGTGTATTTTGTGGATTATCCAGCCGAATACCGGTGCAAACAAGATCGCAAATGTAATGGAATGCGAAAAACCGCGATGAATGGCGAGTGCTTGAACCTCCGAAACAAAGGGCATAATCAGCACATCCAAATCCGGGATCGTTCCCCCAACGGCTCCCCAGGCAACGGCTTTATTGCCAACTTTTTTTCCTAAAACCGCTTCCCCAACTGCCGCACCAAGTGCAATTTGTGTAATCGTATCCATCTGTAATTATTGAAAATTGATCATTGAAAATTGAATATTAGAAACAGAAAACCTCTATTATTTGAGAAGCTAAATAAACACAAATCCACCATTAAAAAAAGAACTCCCGTAAAAATATCTTTCATTTTTACGGGAGTGCAGCTTCTTAATTTTTTCCAGGGATGGCAAAAATTAAGTGCCATAGTAGAAGGTTTCACTAACGATTTTGCCATCTTTCCAATTCTGCACGGCAACTTGATGGTAATTGCGATCGCCCCATTCTTTGTGGGTATAATCGAAATGCCATTCAACCATCGTAACATTATCGCCCACGGCTACGGATTTCACTTCTGCGCCACGGAACTCGGTTACGTTTCCGAAGAACTCTAACTCTCGCTGGCGATTGGCATCTTTGCCTTTGGTGGGCGGGTTATCATTTTCGCGCATAATGATATCGTCTGCGTAATATTTTTCAAAAGCGTCCATTGCTTTTCCTTGTAGAACCAAATTATTTACATCGGTGATTAATGCTTTTAAATCCATGATGTTACTCCTTCGTTGTTTTGGTGGTTGGTTGGCAGGTTATAAGGAGTGCAAAATTCATTTTGCCGCCGGACAATCCATGCAAAATGAATTTTGCACTCCTGTTCTCAAATTGCCACTTATTGGCCTTTTGGCGTTAATAATTTTTTCATTCCGAAAATTTCCAGCAGTTGGTTTTGCACTTCCCGGGAAACGGTGTTTATCGCTTCTATGCCTTCTTTATTTTGATCTACAACCGTGCGCAGGGGTCGCTGGCCGGTTGGGGTATCGATAAGTTTTTTGACAGCATTTGCAACATCTTGTGGATTGGGAATATTCGGCCCGGAAAATAGTTTTTCAAAGCCAGTAGTAAACTGCTCGAGGTATTGCTGCATTTCGCCGTATTCTAATAAAATATCCGCCTCATCACCGGGGACAATGTTGCTGCCCATTTCCGTGGGAAAGGCGCCCGGTTCAACGATTACGGAATCGATGCCCTGAGTAGCCAAATCATACCGGAAAGATTCTGCCAGCGCCTCCAACGCATATTTGGTTGCACAATACACACCGGTAAATGGCACAATCGACCGCCCATTAATGCTAGAAATATGAATGAATAAACCGGAACCTTGCTTTCGCATAAACGGCAAGGCAGCTTTGGTAACTCGAAAAGCGCCGAAAACGTTAACGTCGAACAAGTGTTTTACATTCTCTGTCGAAAGCGTTTCGTTAAGTCCGACGCTTAAAATACCAGCATTGTTGATTACGACATCTATTTTTCCATTAGCGGAAATAATATACTGAATTGCTTTATTGATAGAAGCATCCTCGGTTACATCAAGCTCAACAACATTGAGCGATAAACCTTTTTTCTTAGACCAATCGCTTAATGCGGAAGCGGTTTCGGCATTTTTTCCGTTCACGTTCCGCATCGATGCAAATACCGTATGGCCATCCTTTGCCAATGTTTCCGCAATTAACTTTCCAAAGCCACTGCTGCTGCCCGTTATTAGAATGGATTTAGACATATTTGTCTCCCGAATAAACCCTCAAAGGTTTTGAAATCCTTGAGGGTTTTTGAGGTTTGGGTTTGGATAAACCAATTAGCTATCGGATGCTGCTTTAACAACGTGCCCGGTTAAATTCAATTCCAGTTGGATATCATCATAAATTAGTTTATCGCCAAGATTTTCGAAAAAGCTGCCGGAATTATACCGCACATCCCATTTTACACGGTCAATTGTGAATTTCGCTGTGGCAGTAAAAGTGTCTTTTTCGAATGAAATTGTAGCAGGAAATTTGATTTCGTGAGTGATATCTTTGATCGTTAATTTACCGGTGATAATATGATTCGCGGTTTCTCCTTCTTTCGCTTCATATTTTTCGACCGCTGAAATTTTAAATGTGGCACCGGGGTGTTTCTCTACTGAAAAAAAATCATCTGATTTGAGATGGCTTTCCAGCTTCTTTTTATAGGTTTCGTCTTCGATATCTTGGTTGGTAATAGATGTCATATCGATGGTAAATTCGCCAAAAAACTTTCCATCTTTTACCTTAAGCTCACCGCTATCAAGATTTACAGTGCCATTATGTTTTCCGGTAACCTTCTCTCCCACCCAGTTAATTCCGCTTTTTTTCGTATCAACTTTGTAGTTGGAAGCCATAACAGCATAACCAAAAAATAAAAGAGACAAGATACTTAGAATTAAGAATTCGCGTTTCATTTTAAACTCCATTTCCTTTGTGTTAATGATAAGTGTTTGTTAGTGAATTATGAATTATCGCTCTAAAATGTATCAACATTAAGTGTTACTACAGATAAATACACGAAAAAATATCATCCTCTAAATTTATCGAGAATACGATTGACTTGCTTTGCTTCCGATTGCGAGATATTCTCGAAAATGCTGCTCCATTTTGATTCGGTTTTATCTAATGTTTTTAGCAAATCCAACCCTTTTTGAGTGATTATAACATTAACGGCTCGGCGGTCATTGGGGCAAGTGTGCCGTTCAACCAATCCTTTTAAACGGAGTTTCTCAACTAAGCGTGAGGCATTAGACATTTTATCTAACATCCGGTCAATGAGCAAATTCACTTGTGCCGGTTTAGGATGCTGTCCTCTTAAAATTCTTAAAATATTGAATTGTTGTGAAGAAATACCGTGCGGTTTCAACATTTGAGTATGAAAACTGTTAATCCAAGCACTGGTAAAAATAACATTCAGCAGCAATTTGTGATGTTCGCTTCCGAATTCTTTCTGTTTAATCTCTTCTTCTAACTTCATTTTCAGTCGCTCATTTTGTTCGAGTCAAATATATGTATATACATTTAATGTAGCAACTTTTTTATTTTTTTCTATAAAAAAAGTTTTAGCAAGTTTTGGATTATAAAGATGTCTTACTATAATTTAGTGTTTTTTATAAGGTTTGATCCTTTTAAGGGGTATAAACTTCACATTAAAACCCAAGAGGAAGCTATGAAGCTTACTAAAAACAATTTTCACCACATTTATCGTAAAATTCTACTAACTGTTGTATCAGCACTTTTTATTAGTATTGGGATAGGTGCTCAATCTAACAGCGATTTCAACACATTATTGATTCCCGATACGTTAACAGGGCCCAATTTTGATCTAACACTTCAAATTTCCAGCAAAGAATTTATCAGCGGCCTCACTACTGAAACGTATGGAATTAATGGAAATTATTTAGGCCCAACCCTTATTTGGGAAAAAGGTGATATGGTGCAAATGAACGTCACCAACCTAATAGGGGAAACAACAACCATGCATTGGCATGGCGCGCATGTTCCGCCGGAAGCTGATGGCGGGCACCACTCCATGATTTTTGCCGGCGATATCTGGTCGCCAGCATTTCAAATCCTGGATCAGGCCACAACCATGTGGTATCATCCACATTTGCATGAACATACCGAAGAGCATGTTTACCGGGGATTGGCTGGCATGATTATCATTAGAGATGAGGAAGAAGCTGCACTAAGCCTGCCTCGGGAATATGGAGTAGATGATATTCCCGTCATTATACAGGATCGTTCTTTTAATGCCGACGGCTCTTTTGTGTTTAACAACCAGCAACCTGGTCCCGGTGAGATGGGAGATACCATAGTCGTGAATGGTACACTCAATCCGATTTATGATATTCCGGCGCAATTAGTGCGGTTTCGTCTTCTAAATGGTTCCAGCGCCAGAGTTTATTATGTTGGTTTAAGCGATAACCGGCCATTTTATCAAATCGGGTCGGATGGCGGGCTATTAGAAACCCCGGTGGAATTAAACAGGGTTCGGCTTGCGAATGGTGAAAGAGCTGAGATTATTGTAGATTTTGCCAGCGATCAAGGTGATACGCTTTTCTTAATGAGCTATGCTTCCGAATTGACCAATGGTGAACCTGGCGGCCCGGGTGGCCCTCCCGGTGGAGGTAGCGTGCTAGATGGCATTGATTTTAATTTAGTCGCCTTAAATATTGCCGCTCCAACGTCAAATGCAATCGCAGCGCTACCGGAAACCTTAACTCAACATGCAATCTGGGATGAAAGCGAAGCAGATACGACTCGTACGATTGTGCTAAACGGAGCGCCACAATTTGCCCTGAACGGGCAGTCGTTTGATCCCAATGTGATTAATGAAACAGTAACATTGGGAAATATAGAAATTTGGGAAATCCAAAACCCGGGTAGAGGACCTCACCCTTTCCACATTCATGATGTTCAATTTTATATTTTAGACCGGGATGGTATTACCCCACCGCTAAACGAACAAGGCCGTAAAGATGTTGTGCTAGTGTATGGTGGTGAAACAGTACGCTTTATTACCAAATTTGAAGATTTCGCCGATCCGGATACGCCTTACATGTATCATTGCCATTTTCTCCGGCACGAAGACCGGGGAATGATGGGGCAGTTTATCGTTATAGATACAACCGTAACCGGTATTGAAGAAGACAACTTTCCACAAATCCCCCTTCAAACGGATTTATTATACAATTATCCCAATCCCTTTAATCCCCAAACAACTATTGTCTACACTATTGGCCAGGCTGGGCCGGTTAGAATAAAGATTTACAATACCCTCGGCCAACAAATAGCGGTATTAGTAGACGTAAGGATGGCACCTGGGCATTATCAGGAGGTTTGGGATGCAGGAAATGTTACAAGCGGTATCTATTTGGTTCAACTATATGCCCCTGGCTACCTGGAGACTCAAAAAATTCTCCTGATGCGGTAACAGCAGGAGAATGAAATTGGTACGATTGCAAAAAGCCAAGTAGTCGCGAAAATATCTTCATTACCTTGCCAAAAGTTAAAAAATAGGCTAAGGTGAAGAAAGATAAGAACTTAACCTTAGCCTAAGGTGTCGATTATTTGATTCCACTTGCATTCAGCATTATAGATAAATGTTCACATAAGATATGACAGATTAAACCCAAATGAATAATCAATTATATTTTCATAATTTCGATTTAATGGAACTCTCAGGGAAAACCCCGGCTTGACTTTCGCAGCACCAAAATCGATATGAATGCCAAATTGGTGAAAAAATCGTTTTCCAGAGTTAAGTGAGTTTTGTATTGTGGATAAACGGCCGTTTACACCTCCTTTAACGCGAACGATTTCTTGATCCATACCGAAAGCGACACCGTAAACAAAGAAAACGTCTGGCCCCAAACTACTATTTTCATTGGTGTTAAACCAAAATATAGGGCCCAAGCGGGCTCGCAAGGAATATCCGGATGAATTCTTTCGAAAATAATTTAACATCCCATGAACGGATAAAATACCAGGCGTAAATGCTTCTGCTCTTTCAATTAGATCAGAAATTTCACCAATTACAGTACCGTTATTCTCTTTTGCTGCTAACGGAAGCCGAATGCCAAACTCTGTCATAAGAGCGGGTGTGTCTTCCAGATAGGATTGAAAGCCTAAATAGAGATTCCCAATGGTCGTGCCCTTTATGTTAGCCGATCTAAAATCGGCTAAATCAACATTTGCATAGGCAAACGGTAATTCTGCAATAAATAAATATTTTTCCCAGAATGGAATGTGCGTTGTAAAGAAAATGCTTGAGTTTAGAAACGATGAATTAACCGCAGAATTATAGAGATTACTACTAATCGCTGGTTTGACGATTTCCAAATTTAATCGTTTATCTCTTTCAAAATCAGTATAGATCGATTGCGCTGAGCAAATTGAAGGATGATGCAGTAACAAAAAAATTAAAATAATTACGGAAGGCAAACGAACCATTTTTAATCCCCCTTAAGAAGTTTAATGTTAAACAAACATATTGAGTGATACTTTTATAAAGGAGGTGGTTATTTTCTTTTTTTCTCAAAAAAAATGTGCAACTGTTTTATTTTTAACTCTATAGGTTTGTGAAATTCATGGTTAAATTATTGCCTTGTTAAAACGAGTTTTTGTCTGTCTCTTATACACATCTCCGAG